>JAICGY010000053.1 GCA_025922915.1 Candidatus Methylomirabilota bacterium
AGCCACAGGCGCCACCGCGGCGGCAGGGGGCGATCGGCGAGGACGAGCAGGAGCGGCGCGCGCGTGAGGTACGTGGCCGCCGCCATGCCGAGGATCACGAGCCAGACGTCCTCCCTCACGGGTCCTCCGCCGGCAGGAGGAGCGCTGCGCTCCCGCTCACCGCCAGGCCCGCGATCACGATGTGCCAGTTGCCGGGCAGGACGAGCGCGACGGCGACGGCGAGGAGGGCGCTCGCCACCGCGATGATCGCGTCTCCGCGGCGGCGGAGCTGGACGGCGACGAGCGCGAGGAACACCGCCGGAAAGGCGAAGTCGAGCCCCCACCGCCGGGGGTCGGCCACGAGCCCGCCGAGCTCGGTGCCCACCGCCACCCCGCCCACGAAGGCGGCCCAGATGGCGACCACGCTGCCCACGAAGAACCACGGGTCGGGAGGGTTCTGGCGCCCGACCGCGACCGCGAACGACTCGTCGTTGATCCCGTGGGCGACGAGCGCCAGCCAGCTCCGCGGGACGCCCCGGAAGGCCGGGGCGAGGGTCGCCGCCATCAGGTAGTGGCGCATGTTGACGACGTAGGTCGTGACGACGACCGCGAGCGGCGAGACGCCGGCGGCGATCATGGGCACGGCCACGAACTGCGCGGCGCCGGCGAAGACGAGGACCGACATCCCCCACACCTCGACGGGATACAGCCCGGCCTGCACGGCGAGCCCGCCGAAGACGGTGCCGTAGACGAAGACCGAGGGGACGAGGGCCAGCGACGCGACGAGGCCGTCGCGCACGCGACGGCCGGCGCCGCGGCCCGGCTCCGGGGCTATCGAGCCCCTTGGCCCGCCATGTACGCGGGCGGCGCGCCGGTCAGGAAGTCCTCGCGCGGCGGCGCGAAGACGTCGACGACCTCCGTGTCCTCGGGGAACCAGGCCTCGTGCTCGACGCCGCCCGGGATGACGCCGACGTCGCCGGGGCCGCAGACCCGGCGCTCGTCGCCCAGGCGGAAGTCCATCTGGCCCGAGATCACCCAGAACATCTGCTCGTGCGGGTGCCGGTGGGCGGCGGCGTGGGCGCCCGCCTTCATCGACCACCACACGATCATCCCCTTGTCGCCGACGAGGACACGCCGGCTGATCGCCTCGGTCACCTTCTCCTCGCGGAGCTTCGCGAGCGCGGCGAAGCCCTTCATCGCGGCAACCGTCATGGGTCACCTCCTGGAACGGGTCTGCCTCACGGTCGGTGGACGCGCCACCTCACGGCCGCCCGCCCGGGGGTCGATGATACGCTACGCGGGCCCGACCCGCCGGGCGGGCGAGCGACCGGACGCGAGGAGAGGGTGCGATGGCACTCAGGATCGGCTTCATCCCCATCGAGGGCGGCCACTACTACCGGGAGGCGCTGGAGGAGGTCACGCGGGCGGAGGAGCTGGGCTTCGACTCCGTGTGGATGGAAGAGCACCACTCGGTGAGCAACCACTACTGGCCGTCGCCCCTTCCCGTCCTCGCCGGCTTCGCCACCCGGACGTCGCGGATGATGCTGGGCACCGACATCCTGGTCGCCGCGTTCTACCATCCCGCGCGGCTGGCCGAGGACGTGGCCCTGCTCGACGTCATGTCGAGCGGTCGCTTCACGCTCGGCATCGCGATCGGCTACAAGCCCGACGAGTTCGCGCTCTACGGCGTGCCGCTCGAGAAGCGCGGGGCGCGCTTCGAGGAGCAGCTGGCCATCATGCAGGCCCTCTGGCGCGGCGAGCGCGTCGCCGTCCGCGGCGCGTACCACACCGTCGACGGCCGCCTGGAGCCGCTGCCCGTCACGAAGCCCCATCCGCCCGTCTGGATCGGGGGCTGGGGGGAGATCACGCTGCGTCGGGCCGCCACGCTCGGCGACAACTGGATCCCGGGGCCCACCGCCGATCTCGCGCGCCTGCTGGAGGGCAAGCGCCGGTTCCGCGAGCACCGCACGGCGGCCGGGCGGCCGGAACCGACGGAGTGGCCCCTGACCCGGGACGTCATCATCGCCGACACCGACGCTCGCGCGCGCGAGCTCGCCGAGGAGCACATCATGGTCGCCTACCGCCGCGAGTACGCCGGCGGGTGGCGTCACCCGTTCATCGACGCGTCGATCGCCACCGACCTCGACCGGCTCATGGCCGACCGGTTCATCATCGGCGGTCCGGAGCAGTGCATCGCCCAGATCCGCCGCTTCGTCGAGCAGTACGGGATGACGCATCTCATCTGCCGGACGTTCTTTCCCGGCATGCCGCACGGCCACATCATGCGCGAGCTCGACCTCATCGCGCGCGAGGTCGCGCCCGCGTTCCGCTGAACGCTCGTTCACCGTACCGCTCGGTCCGACCAAAAGCCCGGCCCGACTTCTAACTATCTGATATAATGAGGCTCGCCGGTTGACTCTGCTCGCCGTGAGGAGTGATACCGATCGCGCAGACCGTCTATCGAGTCGATCGATCGTATTCCTGGAACTATAGCCACGCGCCGAAGCTGCCCCGGATGCGGCGCCTCCCGACCGGGCCGGGTGGTCGGCTGTTCGACTACCAGCTGAACTCGCCCCTCGGCATCGCGGCCGGGCCGCTGCTCAACTCGCGCTGGGTGGAGGTCTACGCGCGCGCGGGCTTCGACATCCTCACCTACCGGACGGTCCGCTCGAGCTTCGCGCCGGCACATCCGTTGCCCAACATCCGGCCCGTGGAGAACCGGGAGGAGGCCGCCGTCGCGGTCCGGCGCTCCGGCGTCAACGGCCGTCCGACCCTGGCCATCTCCCTCGGCATGCCGTCCATGGAACCGGACGTCTGGCGAAAGGACATCCACCGGGCCAAGGAGCGGCTGGGACCCGGGCAGGTCCTCGTCGTCAGCGTGCTGGGCACGGTGCCCGAGGGGGGTGACCGCGAAGGGCTGATCGACGACTACGCGCAGTGCGCCCGGTGGGCCGAGGATGCGGGCGCCGACGTCGTGGAGGCACATCTCGCCTGGCCGGACCCGTTCGCGGGACAGCCGCAGGCCATCTACGAGGACCTGGCGCTCGCCGCCCAGATCCTGCACCGCGTGCGCAGCCGGGTCGGGGTGCCGGTCCTGGCGAAGCTGGGCGCCTTCCGCACCCAGCGCCAGCTGCACGAGACGGCGACCCGGCTGGCGCCCTGGACGCACGGGTTCGTGCTGATCCACGGCTTCCAGCGGCGAGTGGTGGACGAGAGCGGCAACGCCGCGTTCGAGGGCGAGGGGCGCGAGCGCGCCGACATCGTGGGCGCGGACACGTTCCCGGCGGCGTCGCGCCAGATCGGCGAGCTGCTGTCCTGGCGGCGCGCCGGCTGCTGGGATCGCGTCGTCCTCGGCGTCGGAGGCGTCACCTCCGTGGATCGGGCGCAGCACCTGCTCCGCGAGGGCTGCGACGGGGTGCTCGTCGCCACGGCCGCCCTCTACGACCCGCAGCTCGCCGTCCGGTTCCGCCAGCAGCAGGCCAGCGCCGTCGCGTAGCCGGGCGCGGGCGCGCCACGCGCCCGGCGCCGGCGTGCTACGCTACGCTGCCCGGATGACCTCCTCGACCGACTCGCTCGCCCGGGAGCTCGGCTGCATCGCCTGCGGCGCGACGTACGCGCCGGGGTACCGTCTCGAGTGCGACGCGTGCGGCGGCCTCCTCGAGCTGCGCTACGACCTCGACACGCTCCGCGCCCGCGGTCCCGCGCTGCTGACGGGCGCCGGGTTCTGGCGGTACGCCCCCGTGCTACCCATCGCGGACCCCGCCCACCGCGTCAGTCTCGGCGAGGGCGCCACGCCGCTGCTGGAGTGCCCCCGCCTGGCCCGGCACCTCGGCGTCCGCCGCCTGCTCGTGAAGTTCGAGGGGTCGAACCCGACGGGCACGGTGAAGGACCGCACCTCGGCCACCGCGGTCGCCGCCGCGCTCCAGTTCGGATTCGGCGCCACCTCCGTCGTGAGCACCGGCAACGCCGGGTCCTCCATCGCCGCCTACTCGGCGCGCGCCGGGCTCCGCTCCTTCGTCTTCGCCTACGAGCGCGCGTCCGCCCCCAAGCTGCTCCACATGTCGGCCACCGCCTCGGACCTGATCCTCTACAAGGGCGTCTACGACGACCTCATCGGGCTCTGGGACCGGCTGGTGGAGGAGCGGCTCTTCTTCGACTGCGGCGCCACCCGGAACCCGTACAAGCACGAGGGCAAGAAGACGCTCGCCTACGAGATCGCCGAGCAGACGGGCTGGCGGACGCCGGACGTCGTCGTCGCCCCCGTGGCCGTCGGCGAGGTGTTCGTGGCCACGGCGCGCGGCTTCCGCGAGATGCAGGCGGCGGGATGGATCCCCGCCGCGCCGCGCATGGTGGCCGCCCAGGCGGCCCGCGCGAACCCCGTGGTGCGCGCCTTCCGGTCCGGGGCGGCGCTCGCGCCGGTGAAGATCGGCTACACGGTGGCCGAAGGCCTGGCCGCCGGCGATCCCGGCCGCAAGGGGGAGTGGGTCCTCCGCCTGCTGCGCGAGGGCAAGGGACTCGCCGGCGACGCCGAGGACGACGAGATTCTGGAGGCCCAGCGCACCCTCGCCCGCACCGAGGGCGTCTGGGCCGGCCCCACCGGCGTCGCGACGCTCGCGGTGCTGGCGAAGCTGCTCGCCGCCGGCGCCCTGGATCCCGCGCAGACCATCGCGGTGATCGTGACCGAGACCGGCCTCAAGACGGAAGCGGCGCTGCCGAGCCGGGCAGGGACCGCGTTCGACGAGGCGTCGCTGCGGCGCCTCGTGGTCGAGCGGCTCCGCACCGCCTGACCGGCGAGCGGGTGCCGCTGCCGGCGGCGTTCTACCTGCGTCCGGCGCGCGAGGTCGCGCGCGACCTCCTCGGCTGTCTGCTCGTGTCACGCCGCGGCCCCGTCGTCACCGCCGGGCGCATCGTCGAGACCGAGGCGTATCTGGGCCCCGAGGACGCGGCGTCGCACGCCGCGTTCCGGCCCGGCAGCCACACGCTCTTCTACGGGCGCGGCGGGCGCGCTTACGTCTACCTCAACTACGGCCTGCACTGGTGCCTGAACGTCATCGCGGACACCGCCGACCGCCCCGGCTGCGTCCTGATCCGCGCCGTCGAGCCGGTCGTGGGCCGGGCGGTGATGGCGCGCCGCCGTGGCGTGCCGGCGGGCGCCACGCGGCTGGCCAGCGGCCCGGGCAACGTGACGCGCGCGCTCGGCCTCACGGGTCGCGAGAACGGGGCGGATCTGGCGCACGGCCGTCTCACGATCGAGCCGCCGGACGTCCCGAGACGATTCCGCGTCGCCGTCGGCGCGCGCGTCGGGATCACACGCGCCCGGGACCTGCCGCTGCGGTTCTGGATCGCCGGGCACGCGGCGGTGTCCGGCCCACGGGGCCCCGGGGTCAGCCCGCGTACCAGACGAGCTCGCGGGCAACCTCGACCGGGCCCGCGAACTCCCGCCGAGCCTCCTCCACGAGGTCAGGCAGCGCGTCGTGGTACTCGGCGGCGACGTGCGTGAGGATGAGCCGGTCGACGCCGGCCCGGGCGGCCACGCGGCCGGCGTCCGCGGCGGAGGAGTGAGTGCCCGACCGCCCGATGTCTCGATCGGGGAACGTCGCCTCGTGGATCAGGGTCTGGCTGCCCCGGGCCAGGTCCGTCACGGCCTCGCTGGGCCGGGTGTCGGAGGAGTACACGACGGCGCGGCCGGCCCACTCGAGCCGGAGCGCGTAGTTCGGCATGCGGCCGTGATCGTTCGGCACCATCCGCAGCGCGAGCCCGCCGGCGCCCCCGGCGCCGAGCACCGGGGGCATGGGCGCGAGGGTCACGGCGAAGTGATCCTCGCGACCGATCAGGCCGAAGATCTCGAGGAGCGCCCGGAGCGGAGCGACGTGCTCGGGGCAGCACCGGATCTCCAGCGGCTCCCGGCGGCCCAGCAGGACGAGGCCCTGCACGAGCGACGGCAGGCCGTAGGCGTGGTCGGCGTGCAGGTGGGTGATCAGGACGCGGGTCAAGGCGCACGGGTCGACCCCGAGCCGCCGCAGGCGCTGGACGGGACTGCCCCCGCAATCGACGAGCACCGTCGAGCCGGGGGCGTCGAACAGCACCGACGTCGTGTCCCGGTGGGCCGACGGCAGCGCCGCCGAGGTGCCGAGGAACGCGAAGCGCAGCCCGGCCACAGCCGCCTTATACGGACCTGGACCCGGGCGCGTCAACGGCGGCGCGGCATCCCGGAGGGTGCCACGTAAGGCCGCAATACTTCGAGCAAGAAGTTTTTGCACCCTCCGCGACAGATACGTATGATCGAGTCACGACAGCTGAGCACCCTCACGTGATCGGATCAAAGCCAAGGAGCCCGAGTGCCAACTACTGATGCGCTGAACTCCGGAGTGCTCGAACTCGTCCTGAGCGCCGGTCCGGTCGCCAAGGTCGTCCTGGCGATCCTGCTCATCTTCTCGGTCGTGTCCTGGGCCCTGATCGTCGAGAAGTGGTGGCAGTTCCGTCGGGTCCGCCGGGAGACCCTCGCATTCCTCAAGGTCTTCCGGGAGGGACGCCGGCCCTCCATGGTGCACGCCGCCGCCCGCAAGTACCGCGAGAGCCCGCTCGCCCACCTGTACGGCGCCGCGTACGCCGAGGTCTCGGGCCTGCCGGAGATCCTCGAGCACGTCGTCGACGACGGGGAAGAGGGGCTGCCCCAAGAGCGGCTGGAGGCGGTCGACCGCGCGATGCGGCGGGCGGCCGGGCTCGAGGTCGCCCAGCTCGAGCGCTACCTGCCGTTCCTGGCCACGACGGCGAGCGCGACGCCGTTCATCGGTCTCTTCGGCACGGTGTGGGGCATCATGTCCGCCTTCCACGGGATCGGCGCGCAGGGATCGGCCAGCCTGGCCGTCGTCGCGCCCGGTATCTCCGAGGCGCTCGTGGCGACCGCGGCCGGGCTCGGCGCTGCCATCCCCGCCGTCATCGGCTACAACTACTTCGTCAACCGCGTCAAGCACTGGGCCACCGAGATGGACGGCTTCATGCTCGACCTGCTGAACGTTCTGAGCCGTCCCGCGGCCAAGGTCGGCCGCTCCGCCAAAGATGGCGTTTAATCCCGCCGGCGGCGGCGGTAGCCGGCGAGTGGGTCCCACCCTCGCCGAGATCAACATCGTCCCCCTCGTCGACGTCGTGCTCGTCCTGCTGCTCATCTTCATGCTGACGGCGCCGATGATGTACCGGGGCATCGACGTCAACCTCCCGCGGGCCGCCGCCCGGCCGACCGCCGTCGAGGAGCGCATGGTCCTGACGCTCACGAAGGACCGCGCCCTGTACCTCAACGACCGGCGGATCGTCGCCGGTGGCCTGGAGACCGCGCTTCGCGAGGCCTTCGGGACCCGCACCGACAAGACGCTGTACCTCAAGGCGGACGCGGGGCTCTCGTACGGCGCCGTGGTGGAGACGATGGACCAGGTGCGCCGAGCCGGCATCGAGCGCCTGGGAATGGTGACCGAGCCCACACGGGAGCGCTGACGTGAGCACGGCCGGCGTCATGTCCGCCCCCCGCCTGCGACGGCGCCCGGGCCCCGCGCTGTGGCGGCCGCCGATCCCCGTCACGGCGACCCTGCTCTCGGCCGTCACGCACGTCCTCCTTGCCGCGGGCGCCCTGGTGGCGGCCACGGTGTGGAGCACCAGCCAGCCGAAGACGTACATCGTGAATCTCGTGCCGACCGTCGCCGCGGCCGGGTCGCCCCGGGGACGCGTGGAGGCGTCGCCCCGCCCCCAGCCCCCGGTGCCTCGCCCCGCGCTGCCCGAGCGTGAGCCGCCCCCGCCGCCCGAGCGTGCGCCGGCGCGGCCGCCGGAGCTGCCGTCGCGGTCGGCGGCGCTGCCCCCGCGCAGCACGGCGACGAGCGTGCCGGACCGGGCACTGCCCTCGCGGCCGCCCGTCGCGCTCCGCCCGTCCGAGCGCGACCTGCCGCCCGTGGCCAGCACCGCTCCGCGGGTGCCTCCGTCCGCGGCCGCCAAGCCGGCGCCGGTCCCCGCCCCGGCCCCGCCGCCGCCGCCCGCCCCTCTCGGCCGGGCCAGCGGCTCCGCGCAGGGCAGCGGCCCCGTCGACCTGAAGGTCACGGACTTCCCGTTCGCCTACTACCTCAGGCAGGTGCAGAGCAAGATCACGGAGCGCTGGCAGGGCCGGGCCCTCCAGGGACGGCAACCCGTGGCGGTTTTCGAGATCGGGCGGGACGGACAGGTCGGGCGGCTGCGGATCGAGACCTCGAGCGGCAACTCCTACTACGATCAGGTCGCCCTGCGCGCGATCACGGAGGCGGCGCCCTTCCCGCCCCTCCCGGACGAGTTCCCCGGCCAGGTGCTGCGCGTGCATCTCGGCTTCAACTTCGCGCCCCAAGGCTAGACGAACCATGAGCTCACGGTCGCTGCTCGCGCTGATCCTGATCTCCGCCCTCGTGGCGACGGGCCTGCCGTGGCCCGGGGCGCCTCCGCCTGCGGGTGCCCAGGGCGTCGACGTCTTCATCAACGTGACCGGCGGCGGGACCCGCAAGCTGAACATCGCCATCCCCGAGTTCTCGGTGGTGGCCGGCACGGACCCGGCAGGCCACGCGAAGACGCTGGCCAGCGTGGTCGGGGCCGATCTCACCTTCTCGGGACAGTTCAGCGTGGTGGCCGGCACCGGCGTCATCCCGCCCGGCAACGCGGAGGCCCTCAAGCGTTCCTGGACGGAGTTCGCCGCCGCCGGTGCCCACGCCGGGCTGCACGGCCTGCTCGCGCTCCGCGGCGAGCGCGCGGAGGTCGAGATGCGGCTGTACGACCTCACGAGCCCCGAGCATCGCCAGATCGCGGCCCGGAAGTTCGACCTGCCGTCGGCGCAGATCCGGCGGCTGGCCCACAAGGTGGCCGACGAGGTGGTGCGGCAGTTCACGGGCGAGCCCGGGATCGCGGACACGAAGATCGCCTACGTGTCCGGGCCGCGGGGGGCCAAGGAGATCGTCATGGCGGACTACGACGGGGTCGGGCTGGCGCCCGTCACCCGCAACGGCTCCATCAACCTGTCGCCCGTGTGGAGCCCGGACGCGCGCTCGCTCGCCTTCACCTCCTACAAGCAGGGGTATCCGGACCTCTACCGCGCGTTCCCCTTCGAGCGGCGTCCCGACCAGACCCTGGCCGCCTTCGTCGGCATCAACTCCTCGCCGGCCTTCAGCCCCGACGGCCGCAGCGTCGCCATGACGCTGTCGAAGGACGGGAACCCGGAGATCTACGTCCTGAACCTCGTGAACGGCGCCCTCCGCCGGCTCACGCGCCACGCGGGCATCGACACCGAGCCCACGTGGGCGCCCACGGGCCGGCAACTGGCGTTCGTGTCGGACCGCACCGGCTCGCCACACCTCTACGTGATGGACGCCGAGGGGGCGAACGTCCGTCAGCTCACCTCCGGCGGCTTCCACACGCAGCCGCGCTGGTCCCCGCGCGGTGACGCGATCCTGTACACCCAGCGCGCCGGCGTGCACGACCTCTGGCTGATCGACGTGGACGGCTCGAACCCCCGGCGCCTCACCGGCGGCGCCGGGGACAACCAGGGGGCGACCTGGGCGCCGAACGGGCGCCACGTCGCGTTCCAGTCGAGCCGGCAAGGGCGATGGCAGATCTACGCGATGCGCGTGGACGATCCGGGCTCGGTCCAGCTGATCACGCGCAATCCTGGCGAGTTCACAAGTCCTTCCTGGTCGCCCCGGCTACCATGATAGGATTGCCGTGCCGCGCGAAGGGCCGACGTGCACGTGGAAAAGGAGGGGACATGCACATGCGCCGTGGTTTGATCACGATGACGTCGCTGCTGATCCTGGGCGTGGCGGTGACGGGTTGCGCCAAGCGCCCCGCGACCACGCAGGCGGCGGCCCCGGCCCCGACGGGGGCAGCCGGAGCGACAACCGGAGGGGGCACGTCGAGCGGCGCCGGCATGACGGCGGCACGGCCGACCCAGCCGGGCGGCGGCGGCGCCGGCACGTCCACGGGCCCCTCCGGGACGGCGGCGGCACAGACCCCCGGCGCGACGGCACGGCCGTCCCCGAAGGAGTTCGTGGCCGTCCCCGAGCTTCGAGACATCCACTTCGACTTCGACAAGTACGACATCCGGCCGGGCGACGCGAAGACGCTCGATGCGAACGCTTCGTGGCTCAAGTCCAACCCCGGCCACCTCGTGCTGATCGAGGGACACTGCGACGAGCGCGGCACCAACGAGTACAACCTGGCGCTGGGCGAGCGGCGCGCGAAGTCGACGATGAACTACCTCGTGTCGCAGGGCGTCCAGGCCAACCGCATCACCATCATCTCCTACGGTGAGGAGCGGCCGGCCTGCACGGAGAAGACCGAAGATTGCTGGGCCAAGAACCGGCGCGCCCACTTCCTCGTCAAGCCGCGGTAGCCCCCCGTGACGTCCCGGTGAGGAGGGCGCGCGTCGCCCCCCTCACCGGCCTCCTGTCCGTCGCCGTGCTGTCCGCCACCGTCGGCTGCGCGGGAGTACAGGACGTCACCGGGATGGCGACCCGGGACGACCTGGTCCAGATGCAGGGCGAGATCGCCTCGCTGCAGCAGGCGGTCCACCGCGCCCGGGCCGAGGCGGAATCCCGTGTCCAGCAGCAGACCTCCGAGAGCCAGCGGCGCGACACGAATCTGGAAGCCCGGATCTCCGATGTGGCGGCAACGCTTTCCCAGCTCACCGCGCGCATCGACGATCTCGGCGCGCGCGTGGACGCGCTGGCGCGCCAGCCGACCATGGCTCCGCCGCCGCCGGCCCCCCAGGCCAGCCCGTTACCGTCCGGGACCGTGACGCCACCGGAGACGGCCCGGCCGGTGTCGCCCGCGCCGGCGCCGGCGACACCACCTGGCTCCGCCCCGGGCGGCCTCCTCGGGGCGCCGGCCACCGCGACGCCGGTGACACCACCGACCGGGACCCCGCCGACAGCCACCCCGGTCCCGCCGCCGGCAACGGCCTCGGTGCCGCCCCCGCAGCCCCAGCCGTCCGCGCCGCCGCCGGCGATGGGGAGCGCGCCGGCGACCACGGGGAGCCCGCCGCCGAGCCCGGGGAGCACGCCGCCGAGCCCGGGGAGCACGCCGTCGACCACGGGGAGCGCGCCACCGACCACGACCGCGCTGCAGCCACAGGACGTCTACCAGGCGGCGTACATGGACTTCAGCAAGGGCAGCTACCCGCTCGCCATCGCGGGCTTCGGCGAGTTCCTGCGGCGCTTCCCGGAGCACGGGTTCGCCGACAACGCCCAGTACTGGATCGCCGAGTCCCACGTGGGGCTGGCGCGCACGCACGCCAACGCCGGCCAGGTCGACAAGGCCACCGCGGAGCTCGAGCAGGCGGTGCAGGAGTTCCGCAAGGTGCTCGCGAACTATCCGCGCGGCGACAAGGCGCCCACGGCCCTCTACAAGGAGGCGCTCGCCCTGCTCGAGCTCCGGCAGTCGCAGGCGGCGGAGTCGCGGCTGCAGTACCTCGTGGAGAACTTCCCGCAGGCGGCGGAGACGCCACTGGCCCGGGAACGGCTCTCCGCGCTGCGCGCCCGCTGAGGGCGCGCGCCCCGGCCCCGGGGCCCCGAGTGTGTCGGCGTAACGAGCCCCGCCCCGGCTTCGCCGGGGGCGGGCGCGAGCGTCGAGGGGACTAGTCCTCGATCCCGAGGACCCAGACCACCGCCACGTCCTGCTCCGGCGTGGAGTACACCATCACGGTGCCGCGCGGGTCCTCGGTGAGCGCCGACGTGACGAGGACGGTGCCGTCGGCGGCAGGCGATCCCGGCCCCGGGACGAGCTGCCAGAGGCCGAGCGACAGGAGCAGGGCGGCCGCGAGCGCGCCGCCGAGGGCCCACCGCGGCGTCGCCATCCAGCCCCAGGCGCCACGCGCCGGCGGCGTCGGGATGACCCGCTCTCCCTCCTCGATCCCCCGGACGATGCCGTGCCAGAACCCGGCCCACTCCGGCTCGGTCGCCGGGGTCAGCGTCCGGCGCAGCAGCGAGCGGAGCCGCCGCAGCTCCTCGGCCTGCCGTCCACACGCCGTGCACGCCTGGAGGTGCGCCGCCGTCCAACGAGCCGTCGGCTCGTCGAGCGCGCCGTCCAGGTAGGCACCGATGCGACGCCGGGTTCGGTAGCAGGTCAACACGAGCGTTGGACGAACCCTCCCTCGCCCCTATTCTCGACCGGGGATGGTACCGAAGTGGCCGCGACGATTGCCGGGACCGACCTGGCCGCGCCCCCGCGACGCCGGCGTCGTGCGCCCGGCCCCGCGATCACGCGCCCCCCCGCGGGAGCCTGGACGGCGTCCCCGTCCCGGCCGACAGGATGACGCGGACCCCTTCCTCCACCGAGAGCCCCGTCCGGATGACGTCCTCGCGTGGGACCACCACCACGTCGCCCAGGTAGAGATTGTTGGTCGGGACGAAGACCGTCAGCATGGCGCCCTTGCCGCCGGGCGCGTCGAGGATGAACTCGCTCGTCACGAAGCCGAACGCCCACTCGCCCTCGCGCGGATGCTGGACGAGGACGACGGCCCGGAAGGAGTTGCGCCGCTCCGGGGAGAAGGCGTCGATCAGCAGCTTCACCGACGGGTAGAGGAGGCGGAAGATCGGGACCCGCAGCAGCAGGGCGTCGCCGAACGCCACCACACGCCCGCCGACCACGTTGCGCGCTATGGCGCCCACCAGCAGGATGATGGCGACCGCGGTCAGGAACCCGAGCCCCGGCACCGGCCGGCCGAACATCCGCTGGTACATCGGTGCGAAGATGTCGTCGATCTTGCTCCAGAAGAGCCAGAGGATCCAGGCGGTCACGAAGGCGGGCAGGGTGACGAAGAAGCCGGTGATGAGGCGGATCTTGAGCCAGGTCTTCATGCCCGGGCGACGATGATACCATCGCGGGCCGGCCGTTCCCGCCGCCGCGCTCTCGTCACGGGCGGGGCCGTCCGCGTCGGCCGCGCGCTGGCGCTCGCGCTGGCGCGGGCGGGCATGGACGTGGCCATCGCGTATCACCGGTCGCGCGCGGAGGCCCGGGCGACGGTGCGGGCGCTCGAGGCGGAGGGGGCCCGGGCAGTGGCGGTGCGCGCGGACCTCGGCGACCCACGCCAGGCGCGCCGCATGGTGGAGGCGGCGGCCCGTGCCCTCGGCGGCCTCGACGTCCTCGTCAACAGCGCCGCCCGCTTCTACCGCACGCCGCTCGCGTCCACCACGCCCGAGCAGTTCGACGACCTGCTCGGGGTGAACTTGCGCGCCGCCTTCTTCTGCGCGCAGGCCGCCGCCCGGCTGATGCGCCGGGGCGGCCACATCGTCAACATCGGCGACGTCGTCACGGAGCTCTCGCGGCCGGCCTGGGTCCCCTACACGCTGTCGAAGGCGGGAGTGCTGGCGCTCACGCGCGGCCTCGCGGCCGAGCTCCGTCCGCAGGGCATCGCGGTCAACTGCGTGGCCCCGGGCGCCGTGCTCAAGCCGGCGGCCATGAGCCCGCGGCGCTGGCGGCGCATCGCCGGCGACCACGAGGGCCACCCTGACGACGTCGCGGCCGCGGTGGTCTTCTTCGCGACCTGTCCCCGCTACATCACCGGCCAGGTCCTCGCCGTGGACGGAGGAGAGACGACATGATGGGATCGGCCGCGCTCGGCATCTGGTTCGACCTGCACCCCGGCGAGCGGGACGACTTCGAGGGCTGGTACCGCCGGCAGCACCTGCCCGAGCGTCTCGGCGTCCCGGGCTTCCTCCGCGGCCGCCGCTACCAGGCGGCGGCGGCCGGGGGGCCGGAGTTCTTCACGCTCTACGAGACGCAGGACGGCGACGTGCTCTCCAGTCCCGCGTACGTGGAGCGGCTCAACAACCCCACCGAGTGGACCCGGCGCGCCTTGCCGCGCATGGCGCGGATGGTGCGCCACGGCTACCGCCTCCTGGGCGCGCGCGCGCACGAGATCGGCCCCCGCCTCCTCACCGTGCGCATCCTGCCGCATTCCGGGCGGGGGCCGATCGTCCGCGAGGCGCTGATGGGTGAGGCGGTCGGGGCTCTCGCCGAGGTCGTCGACGTGACGGCCTGCGCGGTCTACGAGACGCTGCCCGCCGCGGGATCCGTGCTGACGGAGGAGCGCAGGATCGTGGGGGGCGCGGTGACGGCCGCGCCGCCGTTCCTGGCGCTGTGCGAGCACCGCGACGCGGCGTCGGCGCTGCGGGATCTCTGGGCGGCCTGGGGTCGCCGCGTGGCCGCCGACGTCACGCTCGACGACTACCGCCTGCTCTACGGGCTCGCCTGGCTCGCCCCCCGCGCCGCCGGCGGGATCACGGGGTGACGATGCGACCGCCCCCCACGGTTCGCAGGAAGTCGCCGAGCGAGGAAAACCGCAGAAACGGGTTCTGGCGCTTCTCGTCGCCGATGGTCGAGGACGCGCCCCCGTAGTTGTGGCCGGGCAGGAGCGTCGTCGCGTCGGGCAGCGCCGCCAGCCGCTGCGTGAGCGAGTAGTACATCTCGGACGGGTCGCTGCCCGGCAGGTCGGTGCGGCCGCACGAGCCGATGAAGAGCGTGTCGCCCGAGATGAGCCGGTCGCCGACCAGGAAGCACTGGGAGCCGGGCGTGTGCCCGGGCGTGTGCAGGAACGTGATCGTCAGGCGTCCGACCTGCAGCGTCTCGTGATTGTCGACCTTGACCAGGTCGGAGCCGAGCCCCGGCAGGAACTCGCGCTCCGCCTTGTGAACGTAGACCCGCGCCGGCACCCGCGCCAGCAGCTCCTCGACCCCCGGGATCCGGCCCGGCATGCCCCAGGAGGCGAGGCTGCCGCCCACGTGGTCCTGGTGGGTGTGCGTCACCAGCGCCCCGACGATCGTCATCCCGTCGGCGGCCGCCGCGTCGACGATCGCGTCGATCTCCCACGCCGGATCCACCACGACGCACTCCCGCGTTCCCGGATCCCCCACCAGGTACACGAAGTTCTGCATCGGCCCCAGCTCGAGCTGCCTGACGTAGATCATCCCGCCACTCACGAACGCCATGCTACCCCACGCCCCGATGCTTCACCAGCCGCGGCCGCGCTCGCGGCGATGCAAGACCGCGACGTCAAGGCGAGCACGGGCCCGACGCCGCGCGAGCGGGCGGGGGCGTGGGGAGGGGGGCGCGGGCGCGAGTGGCGGGGGTTTCGGGCGCGGTGGTACGCCGGACAACCGCGTGGCGCGCAGAGAGGCGCGGCGGATAGCCTCGCGCAATGCCACCGCATCCTGGGGCGGCACGATCATCGCCAAGTCCTCGTTGAGATCGTCGGTGGTGGTCGGCCCAGCCGTGATCACGACGCACTCCCGCGTTCCCGGATCCCCCACCAGGTACACGAAGTTCTGCATCGGCCCCAGCTCGAGCTGCCTGACG
>JAICGY010000054.1 GCA_025922915.1 Candidatus Methylomirabilota bacterium
GCGGCGAGCCCCCGGGTGGTCGCCATCTCCTGGGGCGTGGAGGACCTGTCCGCGGCCATGGGGCTGCCGCGCGTGCGCGACAAGGCCGGGAGGTACCTCGACATCCCGCGCCACGCCCGGACCATGTGCGCGATCGCGGCCGCCGCCGCCGGCGTGGACGCCCTCGACACGGTCTACACCGACGTCGCGGACCTCGAGGGGCTGCGCCAGGAGTGCGAGGACGCCGTGGCGATGGGCTTCGCCGGCAAGATGTCGATCCATCCCGGGCAGGTCCCCGTCATCAACGCCGCCTTCACGCCGAGCGCCGAGACGCTGGCCGAGGCGCGCGAGCTGGTCGCGGCCTTCGAGGAGCACCGCCAGCGCGGGCTCTACGCGTTCCGGTTCAAGGGGCAGATGGTGGACGCCCCGCACCTCACGCGCGCGCTCAGGCTCATCGCCCGGGGCTCCTGAGGGTGCGGGCGATGCTCCTCCGCGCGCCGGGCCCCGTCGAAGACCGGCCGTTGCGGCCGGAGGAGCTTGCCGATCCCGTTCCCGGCCCCGGCGAGATCCTCGTCGCCGTCACGGTCTGCGGCATCTGCCGCACCGATCTCCACGTCGTCGAGGGCGAGCTCCCGCTGGTGCGCGCGCCGCTCGTCCCCGGGCACCAGGTCGTCGGCCGGGTGGCCGGCCGCGGGCCGGAGGCGACCCGGTTCCAGGAAGGGGACCGGGTGGGCATCGCGTGGCTCCGCCAGACCTGCGGCGCGTGCCTGTACTGCGCCACCGACCGGGAGAACCTCTGCGACCGGGCGCGGTTCACCGGCTATCACGCCGACGGTGGCTACGCGGAGTTTGCGGTGGTGGACGAGGACTATGCTTATCCGATCCCGTCGGGGTTCCCGGACGCGCAGGCGGCGCCGCTGCTCTGTGCCGGCATCATCGGCTACCGGGCGCTGCGCCTGTCGGGCGTCCGGCCGCGCGGGCGGCTGGGCATGTACGGGTTCGGGTCCTCCGCCCACGTCACGATCCAGATCGCCCGGGCCCGCGGCATGGAGGTGTACGTCTGCACGCGCGAGCCGAGCCACCGCGAGCTGGCCACGAGCCTGGGCGCCGCGTGGGCCGGCGACCTGCACGAGCCGATGCCCCGCCGGGTCGAGGGCACCATCCTCTTCGCCCCGGCCGGCGAGCTGGTGCCCGTCGCCCTGCGCAACCTGGCCCCCGGCGGGACGCTGGCCTGCGCGGGCATCTACATGACGCCCATCCCGGCCATCGACTACGGGGCCGAGCTCTTCCAGGAGCGCGCGATCCGCTCGGTCACCGCCAACACCCGGGCCGACGGCCAGGAGCTGCTCGCCGAGGCCGCCCGTGTCCCGGTCCGGGTGCAGACCATGGAGTTCCCGCTCGAGGTGGCCAACGAGGCCCTGGAGCTGCTGAAGCGGGGGGCGATCACCGGCACCGGGGTTCTCTTGACCGAGGAGGGTTCTCGGGTATGATCGGCGCACCCCGCACCGGCGCGGAGGTTCCATGAGCGATCAGCCCGACCCCGTCCAGCGTGCCGCCCGCGTCTTCCCGGGCGGCGTCCTCGGGAGCCATCGCAGCGCCCCCGGGCTGGAGCTCGTCGTCCGCGAGGCGCGCGGCGCCTACCTCTGGGACACCCGGGGCCGGCGATACCTGGACTACCTCCTCGGCTCGGGCCCCATGGTCCTCGGCCACGCCCACCCGGCCGTGGTCGAGGCGGTGCAGCGGCAGGCGGCGCGCGGGTCGACGTTCATGCTCCTCAACGAGCCGGTGATCGAGCTCGCCGAGGAGATCGTGCGCGCCGTGGAGTGCGCCGAGCAGGTGCGGTTCACGTCGAGCGGCAGCGAGGCGACCTTCTTCGCCCTGCGGGTGGCCCGCGCCTTCCGGCGGCGGGACAAGATCCTCAAGTTCGAGGGCGGCTTCCACGGCACGCACGACTACGCCCTGATGAGCGTGAGCCCCCGGACGCCGAAGGCCTTCCCGGCGGCCACGCCCGACTCCGGCGGCATCCCGTACGCGATCGCCGACGAGGTGCTCGTCGCCCCCTACAACGACCTGGCGACGACGGAGGCGATCATCGCCGCCCACCACGACGTGCTGGGCGCCGTCATCATGGAGCCGTACCAGCGCGTGATCGTTCCCGATCCGGCCTTCCTCCGCGGCGTGCGCGAGGTCACCCGGCGCTACGGGGTGCCGCTCGTCTACGACGAGATCGTCACGGGCTTCCGGCTCGCCTACGGCGGGGCCCAGGAGTACTACGGGGTCGTGCCCGACGTGGCCGCCTTCGGCAAGGTGATCGCCGGCGGCTTCCCGCTCGCCGCGGTGGCCGGGCGCGCCGAGATCATGCGGCACTTCGACGCCGCCCTCGAGGGCACGCCGGACTACGTCTGGCAGGCCGGCACCCTCAACGGCAACCCGATCGCCGCCGTGGCCGGCCTGGCGACCCTGGCCGAGCTGCGGAAGCCGTCCACGTACGAGCGGCTGTTCCGCACCGGCGCCCGGCTGCGCGACGGGCTCGCGGCCGCCGCCCGCAAGCACGGGCTGGCGGCGCAGGTGAGCGGCGAGCCGCCCGTGTTCGACATCCTCTTCACCGACCGCCCGGTCGTGGACTACCGTGCCACGCTCACCGCCGACCGGAGGCGGATCGCGCTCTTCAACGAGGAGTGCCTGCGCCGCGGCGTGGTCAAGGCGGTCAACAAGATCTACGTGTCGCTGGCCCACTCCGACGCGGACGTCGACGAGACGCTCCGCGTCTTCGACGAGGCGCTCGCGGCCGTCGCCGCGCGCACGACCTGAGAGGAGGCTCCATGGACCTGAGCCGTCGTGATCTCCTGGCCCTCAGCGGTCTGGCCCTCGCCGGGAGCGCGGTGGGACCGCGGCGCGCCCGCGCCGCCACCCCCAAGGCGGGCGGGGCCTTCCGGTTCCGCGGCTACACCCCGCCCCACTTCGACCCCCACCTGACCGCCTCGTACACCACGATGATCAACCTGAGCTTCAGCCACAGCCGGCTCCTCAAGCACAAGGCCGGCCCGGCGGTGAAGCCCGGGGTCTTCGAGTACGAGGGGGACCTGGCCGAGTACTGGAGCCAGCAGGACGACACGACCTACGTGTTCCGGCTCCGCAAGGGCGTCAAGTGGCACAACAAGCCGCCGGTGGACGGGCGCGAGCTCACGACGGACGACGTCAAGTACACCTTCGACCGGTTCCTGACCATCAAGGGCAACGCGAACCGCCACATGATGGCCTCGCTCGCCAAGGTGGACGCGGTCGACAAGTACACCCTCAAGTTCACGCTGAGCCAGCCCAACGCCTTCTTCCTGGACTTCCTCTCGAACCCCATGGCGCTGTGCATCGTGGCCCAGGACGCGGTCGAGAAGTTCGGCGACCTGAAGAAGCCGGAGGCCGTCATCGGGACCGGCCCCTGGATGCTGGAGGGGCACGAGAGCAAGGTCCGCACGCGCTGGGTGCGGAACCCCGACTACTTCGTCAAGGGCCTGCCCTACATCGAGCGCGTGGAGGGCATCGACTTCAACGACCCCGCGCCGCGCTTCGCCGCCTTCATCACCGGCCAGCTCGACGCCGGCCCGGAGTTCCCGGGGATGATGGTCCGCCACCAGGACGTGAAGACGGCCAAGGAGAAGCGGCCCAACCTGCGCTTCGTGCTCTTCCCGGCCAACGTCATGACGCACGTCGGGATGCGCACCGACATGCCGCCGTTCAACGACATCCGCGTCCGGAAGGCGCTGTCGATGGCGCTCGACCGCAAGGGCATCGCCGAGGCCACCGCGCCGCTCGGCGCGGTGCCCAACCCGCCGGTGCCGGCCGCCCTGGCCGCCTGGGCGATCCCCTACAAGGAGCTGGGGGAAGGGGCCAAGTACGACGAGTACAACCCGAAGGAGGCGCGCCGGCTCCTCAAGGAGGCCGGGCACGGCAACGGCTTCGAGACCTCGGTGACGTACGCGACGTACGGCTCCCAGGAGATCATCGACGCCGTGCAGATGCTTGCGCGGTTCTGGAAGGACGTCGGCGTCGAGGTCAAGATCGTCGAGAAGCCGTACGCGGCCTACTTCGCCTCGGCCTACCAGGGCAAGTACGAGGGCATGATGTTCGGGCCGCAGTTCCCGGCCCTCGACCCGTACAACTTCCTGGCCCAGTACCTGCCGGAGGAGCCCAAGAACCAGAGCCACGTCAACGACGCCGCGCTGACCGACATGATCCTCAACGCCACGCGCACGCTCGACGAGAAGAAGCGGCGCCGGATCATCTACGACATCCAGAAGCACATCGCCAAGCAGGTGTACTACCTGCGGCTACACTCGGGGATCTACCACGCGGCGCTGGATCCGGCCCTGCAGGACTTCGGGCCGAACCTGGGGTACGACTACGGCGGCCGGCTCATGGCCGCCTGGTGGAATCGCTAGCCGACGGGCCGGCCGGGCGGGGCGCCCCGCCCGGCCACACCGCTGACGGTGCTGCGCCAGTACGCCCTCAAGCGGCTCTTCGTCGCGATCCCGTCCCTCCTGATCGCGAGCGTCATCGTCTTCTCGCTCTCGCGCTTCATCCCGGGCGACGTCGTCACCCTGATGATGGAGGAGAACCAGTACGCGCAGGACCTGGAGGAGATGCGCGCGAAGCTCGGGCTGGACCGCCCGATCCACGTGCAGTACGTCCACTGGATGAGCCGCGCCCTCCAGGGCGACCTCGGCGAGTCGCTCTACACGGGGCGCTCGGTCCTGAGCGAGCTCGGCCGGCGGCTCCCGGTGAGCCTGGAGCTGGGCGCGGTGGCGCTGTTCTTCGCGGTGCTGCTGGGCGTGCCCATCGGCATCGTGTCGGCCGTCCGGCAGGACAGCATCAAGGACTACGTCTCGCGCAGCGGCGCGATCCTCGGGCTGTCGATGCCCGGCTTCTGGCTGGGCACGCTCGTCGTCGTGCTCCCCGCCGTGTACTGGGGCTGGAGCCCGCCGATCCAGTACCGTGCCTTCGAGACCGACCCGTGGGGCCACCTCGTGCAGTTCCTCCTGCCCGGCTTCCTGCTGGGCATCGCCTCGGCCGCCGCCATCATGCGCCTGACCCGGACCCAGCTGCTCGAGGTGCTGCGCCAGGATTACGTGCGGACGGCGTGGGCGAAGGGGCTGGCCGACCGCGCGGTCGTGCTCAAGCACAGCCTGAAGAACGCCCTCATCCCGGTCGTGACCGTGTTCGGCATCCAGGTCGCCCAGGTGCTGAGCGGTACCGTGGTGTTCGAGTCGATCTTCGGCCTGCCGGGCATGGGCCGCTTCCTGTTCGACGCCATCAGCGAGCGCGACTACCCGGTGATCCAGGGCGTCAACCTCGTCATCGTCACCACCGTGGTCGGCGTGAACCTGCTGGTCGACCTCGCCTATGCGTGGCTCGACCCGCGCATCCGGTACTGAGGCCGGCGTGGCGCGCCCGCTGGACGTCGATCTTGCCGGCGCGCTGCCCCGCGCGCGGGCCCGGCCCGGCCGGCTCCGGCGCGCGCTCCTCGGCACCGGGCGCTTCGCGCGCCGCAAGCCGCTCGGCGCGCTCGGGGCCGCCATCGTCCTCGGCCTGCTCGTCATGGCGGGGTTCGCGGAGTGGATCGCGCCCTACGATTACGACGAGCGGATCGCCGACGCGCGCCTCCGTCCGCCCGGCCGGGACTTCGTCTTCGGGACGGACAACGTCAGCCGGGACGTGTTCAGCCGGATCGTCCACGGCGCGCGCGTCTCCGTGACCGTGGCCTTCGCCACCGTCTTCCTCGGCAACCTGATGGCGGCCACGATCGGCATCACCAGCGGCTACTTCCGGGGGCGCTACGACATCGCGGTGCAGCGGGTCGTGGACGCCTGGCAGTCGTTCCCGTACCTGATCATCATCCTGTCGATCCTCGCCGTGCTCGGCCCCGGCATGGGCAACGTGATCCTCTCGCTCTCGATCCTCGTCGCCGCCGGCGCCTCGCGCGTCATCCGGAGCGCGACGCTCTCCGTCGTGGAGCATCCGTACGTGGAGGCGGCGCGCGCGCTCGGCGCCGGGCACGCGCGCATCATCCTCCGCCACGTGCTGCCCAACGTGACGGCGACAATCGTCATCGTGGCGACCATCGGGCTCGGGGGCGTCATCCTCGCCGAGTCGGCGCTGTCGTTCCTGGGCTACGGTGTCCCGCCGCCGCACCCGTCGTGGGGCGGGATGCTGTCCGGCGCCGGCCGCACGTACATGTACCAGGCGCCCTGGCTCGCGATCTGGCCCGGCATCGCGATCTCGCTCGTGGTGTTCGGGTTCAACATGCTGGGGGACGCGCTCCGCGACGTCCTCGACCCCCGGCTGCGCGGCTCGTGAACGGCGGCACATGGCGCCGCGAGAGGCCTTGACCTCGCCGACCAGGAGGCGTAGACACGAGGTACGGCGCGACGCGGATCCCGTCCCGCCGGAACGACGGAGCCCCTTGAAGCAGGAGGGTGCGGATGGAGAACACGCCACCGGGCCCAGAGGCTGCGTCGGGCGGAGTCAGCTAGCGGCTCCGGCCGGCGCCCGGATCGCAGCATTGCAGGCTCCGACTCATGCCGGAGCGCGCGGCCATAGCGCCGCGCACCAGTGACCGCGGGGTGGCCGCGGGCGGCAGCAGCCGTCCGCGGCCCCCGCCCTCCTCAGTTGCTACCCTCGAGACGCACGCGCGCGGCCGCTGCGTGCACCATGCCCACGTACCAGTCGCGGGTCTCGATCACGAGCGCGACCGACATCCCGCGCTGCACGGTGAACTGGTGAACCTCGGGGGAGGCGTCCGGTAGGTTGGGGTCGTGTGACATGATGGTGGTCGTGGCTGCAACGCGGATGCCACGCGGCGGCTACGCCGCCCGGGCGACGCCGCACCGACGGCACCGGCCGCTCTCGACCTCGGCGCGCGACGTCACCGGCCCGCTGCACTGCCGGCAGTGCGCGTCGCGGATGATGACATGATGCGGCCGGCACGCGCCGGTCGATTCCTTCTCCGCATGCCGCGTGCAACCGTCCCAGACACACTTGCCGAAGGTCGTCATGAGCGCTCCTTTCGTCGTTCGATTCGAGATCACGAGGACTTGGCGCCGCGGGGCGTGCAACGCACATGCCGCTGGCGCCGATGAGACGCGACGAACTCTTGGCGTGGCGCGCGGTGCGCGGGACGGAACTGGATTTCCGTCATGGGCGCATTCCTTCGCGCATTCCTGCCGGGCGGGTGGCATGACGACCGTTCTCGTCGGTGTCGTCGCCGGCATCGAGCCGCGGGTGCTGGCGGATGCGGTGCCCCCCGCGTGCCGGGGCGCGATCGTCGTTGCGGCCCGGGAGTGGCTCGCCACCGACGACGGCACCGTCCTCGTGACGCCGCCCCCCTGGTCGGTCGGCGCCGTGACCCACCTGCTGCCCTCGTTCGGCGCGCGCGCCGCCGCGCTCGACGGCATCCGCCTGGAGGTGTCGGCGCGGGCGGGGGGCGCCTGGTCGGGCTGGGTGGCCGGCGTCGCGCTCGGCGCCGCCCGGTTTCCTCCGCTGCCCTCCGCCGGCTCGCTCGTGGTTGCCGATGTGGACGTCTTCCGGGCCAGCGCCCCGGTCGAGGAGGCGCGCGTCAGGGTGAGGCTCACGCCGGCGGACGTCGACCGGCTGGGCCCGGTGCCCTGGATGCTGACGCTGTCCGCCTCCGCCGCCACCTCGGCCGGTCCGACGGCAGCACCCGGAGCGGCCATCGCGCTCGACGTCCCGCCGTGGAGCCAGATGGAGGCGGATGCCGCGATCGCCCCCCGCATCTGCTCGCCCACGTGCGTCGGGATGGTGCTGGGATACCACGGTCGCACGGTGGCGCTCGATACGCTCGCCGCCGAGATCTATCACCCGGGGGTCGATCTCTACGGCGTGTGGCCGGCCGCGATCCGGGTCGCCGCCCGTCACGGGATGTTCGGCTACCTGCTGCGCTTCCCGGACTGGGCCGCCGCCGCCTGGTGTCTGGCGCGCGGCTTGCCGGTCATCGCCTCCCTGCGCTACGCGCGCGGCGAGCTGCGCGGCGCCGCGGTGCCGGAGACCTCCGGCCACCTGGTCGTGCTCACCGGCGTCGAGGGCGGCGACGTCCTGGTCAACGATCCGGCGGCCCCGAGCGCGGCCACCGTCAAGCGCCGGTACGCGCGCGAGGAGCTCGTGCGCGCCTGGCTCGGCGGCAGCGGCGTCGGCTACGTGCTCTTCCCGGGTCCCCCGGAGCCTGCGCGACGATCGAGCGGCGTCGCGGGGTAGCCGGCGCTCGGCGCGAGCCGTCGACGAGGCGGCCGGCGCCGGCGGCGGGCGATCAGAGGTGGGTCAGGCGCTCCTCGCGCGGGGGAGCCTCACGTCGCAGCCGGCGCTGGAGGATGTCCCGTGCCACGCCGCGCCCGCCGAGGCCGAAGGCCAGGGAGACGGCGAAGACCATGCCCCCGAACGTGATGCCGAAGGCGACGACGACCATCTCCTTGCCGATACCGAGGTGGGTGAGGGCCGTGGCGACGGCGAACAGCAGGACTCCCCAGTGGACGCCGCGCGCCAGCAGCCGCGCCTCGGGCACGCGGGCATTGACGGCCGCGATGAGGACGCCCTGGCTCAGGAAGTTCGCGATGAGCCAGCCGACGAGGAGGATCAGCCCGGCCGCGAACAGCGGGGGGAGGAAGGAGAGGATCAGGCCGGTGGCCCCGGCGGCGCCGGGGAACGCGAGCGCGTCGACGGCGACGCTGGCGAAGACGATGAACATGCCCCAGAAGCACATGACGCCCAGCGCCTCCGACGGAGGGCGCACGACGCCGGCGCGACGCAGCGAGGGGGCCACGCCCCAGCGCTCCAGGAGCCGGTCGAAGCCGAGCCCGCGCGCCGCGCGGGAGACCACGACCCGGGTGAGCCAGCCCGCCCCCAGACCGAGCAGGAGCAGGGCGATCATCACCAGCAGCCCCGGGACGATCGCGAAGAGCCGCTCGCGGACCTCGAGCAGGAGGACCCAGAGGCTTTCGGGCCAGCGGTCGTCCATGATGTTTCCTTCTCGACCTTACACCCGGTACAATGCCGCGCAATGCGCTACATCATGACCGTGCTGGTCGTGCTCGGGACGGGTCTCGCCCTCGGCGGCTGTAGCAGCGTCGAGGAGCGCCAGTGGATGAAGCCCAGCGGCGAGAAGTATACGACGGAGGAGTTCCGCCGGGACTGGAAGACGTGCTCGCAGAAGGGCTCGCTCGACGAGTCCTGCATGCGGAGCCGGGGGTGGGTCGCCGTCACCGCGACGGGCAAGAGCGAGACGCCGCCGGACCCGCTCGCGCGCGACATCGAGCACTACCAGCCGCGCCAGTTCCGCCCGCGGCGCTGAGCTCCCGGCCGGCGGGCTCGGCTCGCCTCCGGGACCCTCGTCTCCGGTGACGCGTCCCGCCGGACGGGCGCCGGACCCCCTCACGGGCCCGGCCCGGCGAGCTGGTCCGCCGTGCGCGTGAGACGGCCGATGCGGTCCTCGACGGTTTGCCGGGCGTACTCCTCCATCGTCGGCATCAGGTCCCTCCTCCCGGAGCGTCCGCGAGCTGCTCGAGCCGGTGCTCGTCGTGCCACGCCATCATCGCCACCAGGTCGTCGATCGTCAGGCGGCCGCGCTGCGGGTGCACGCCACCGCGCTGCCAGGCGTCGGCGGCCAGCCCGGCCAGCCGCGCCAGCGTCGCGCCGCGCCGCCGGCAGAAGTCGGCGACCGCCGTCGAAACGTCCTCGCCGAGGTAGGCGCGCTCCTCCGGCCACCGCTCGGGTGGCGTCGTCGCCTCCAGCCGCGGCTCCTCGCGCGTCAGGATCGTCTCGAAGCGGTCCTGGAACAGCCGCTCGGCGTCCCGCAGGATGCAGACGATCTCCACCGGCGCCCACGCGCCCGCGCGCCGCGCCCGCGCGGGCGGCCCGTGGCCGGCCAGCGCGCGCGCCACCTCGTCCGGCGTGCGAGCGAGACGAGCCAGCCGCGCCTCCGGGCTCTGCCGGAACCAGTCCTCCACCGAGCGCGCGGCCGGGCCGCGCTCGGGCACGAGCTGGTGGAAGAGGCTCGACTCCCGCTTGTAGAAGCCCTCGGTGTGGTAGGAGTCGCGCAGCCGCAGGAGGGCGTAATCGAAGTGGTGCCCGACCTCGTGGAGCAGCGTTCGCAGGTAGGTCCGGAAGGCGACGACGCGCTTCTGCCGGGCCGTCCGCATCCAGAGCTGGATCCGCGGCGCCTGGCCGCGCTCCGCGGTGTAGAGGCCGTGGAGCTCGCCCCAGCGCGCGTGGGGCCGCGCGGCCAGGACCTCGGCGCGCACGGGAGACACGGCGACCGCGTCGGTGAGCCCGCGGATCAGCCGCTCGGTCGCCGCCTGCACGGTCCGCCGCTCCTCGGACCCGAGCGCCTGCTCGAGGGCGTCGACGGCCGGGTGGAGCGCCGCGGGCCGGGGGAGCCGGACCTCGGTGATCTCGTCGCTGCGCCGGTAGATCGCCTGCTGCGCCCGCGTGAGGCGGCGGTAGTAGGCGAACGGCACCTACTGCCCTTGCCAGCGGGGCGGACGCTTCTCGAGGAAGGCCCGGGCGCCCTCCAGGCGATCCTCGGTCGTCCGCAGCAGCGTCGACAGGTCGCCCTCGAGCCGGAGCCCGTCGGCCAGCGGGAGCTCGAGCCCCTTGACCACCGCTTCCTTGGCGTACCGGAGGGCGACCGGCGCCTTCGCGGCGAGCGTGCGGGCCAGCTCGGCGGCGGCGGCCACCGCCTCGCCGGCGGGCACCACGCGCTCCACGAGCCCCAGGCGGTGCGCCTCCGCGGCGTCGAGGCGCGCCCCGGTCAGGATCATCTCCAGGGCCTTGCCCCGGCCGATGAGCCGGGGGAGGCGCTGCGTGCCGCCGCCGCCGGGGATGATCGCGAGGTTGATCTCGGTCAGCCCCAGCGTCGCATCCGCGGCCGCGATGCGGATGTCGCAGGCGAGTGCCAGCTCGAGGCCGCCGCCGAGCGCGAACCCGTTGATCGCGGCCACGATGGGCTGCGGGCAGCGATCCATCGCCTGGCGGAACTCGACCCGCCGGCGCTGCTCGCGGAACCGGGTGGGCGGCTGGGGGGCCACGAACTCCCGGATGTCGGCCCCGGCGGAGAAGGCCCGCGTCCCCGCCCCGGTGACGACGATCACCCGCACGGTCTCGTCCGTCGCCAGCGACTCGAAGCAGCCCGTCAGCTCGCGCCGCATCGTCTCGTTCATCGCGTTGTGGACGTCCGGACGGCTGAGCGTGACGGTGGCGACGCCGTCGGCGGCCTCGTAACGGATGGCCTCGTAGCTCATGTCGCGCGGCCGCTCACCGGACGACGTTCCGGGCGCGGAGGTCGGCGATGACGGCGGAGTCCAGCCCGAGCTCGCGGAGCACCGCGTCGGTGTGCTGGCCGAGCGTGGGGGGAGGGCCGGGATCGCGCGTCGGGGTGTCGGCGAAGACGAGGGGCTGCCCGATCATGCGCAGGCGGCCGACCTCGGGATGGTCGTACTCGCGGACCATGTCGTGGTGGCGCACGGCCGGGTGGTCGAAGTAGTCCATCCACGACTGCACGGGCGCCGCCGGGATGTCGTGCTGGTCGAGGACCGCCAGCCACTCGGCCCTCGACTTCTCCCGGAACCGGGTCTCGAGCAGGGGCAGCAGCGCCTCGTTGTTCTGCAGCCGGAGGATCCACGAGCCGAACCGCGGGTCGTCGGCGAGATCTTCCAGGCCTAGGGCCTTGCAGAGCTTCACCCAGAACGTCTGGTTCCCGCAGGCCAGGAAGAACCACTGGCCGTCGCCCGCCTGGTAGAGGCGGTACGTCGGGTTGTCGCGCAGGAGGCTCGGCTTGCCGGGATAGTCGACGGCGATGCCCGACTGGAGCGCGAGGACGCCGCGGAGGAGCGACGTCTCGATCCGCTGGCCGCGGCCGGTGCGCTCGCGCGCGAAGAGGGCGGCCAGGACCGCCTGCGCCGCCAGGGCAGCGGTGTAGTAGTCGGTCGGCGCCGTCCGGAGGTACTGGGGTGGCCCCGTGAAGCCCTGCAGCACCATGAGGCCGCCCAGCGACTGGAAGACGGGATCGAAGCCCGGGCGGTCGACGTCGGGTCCGGTGGAGCCGAAGGCGGTGACCGAGCAGTAGATCAGACGCGGGTTGAGCTCTCGCAGTCGGGCCTCGCCCACGCCGAGCCGGTCGGCGACGCCGGGCCGCCAGTTCTCCATGAGGACGTCGGCGTCCCGGGCGAGGCGCTCGACGATGTCGCGCCCGTCCGGCTGCTTGAGGTCCACGGCGATCGAGCGCTTGCCCCGGTTCCAGCCGAAGAAGCCCGGGAGCTCCCGGAAGGAATCGCCCGTGAGCGCCTCGACCTTGACGACGCTGGCGCCCAGGTCGGCCAGCATCATCGCGGAGTAGGAGCCGGCGATGTAGCTCGTCAGGTCGACGACGCGGATCCCGTGGAGCGGGGGCGGACCGGGGGCCACGGCCGGCTCCGTCAGGGCGCCACGTGACGGAGGATCAGCTCCCGGTGGTACTCGGCGTCGCCGTACTGGACCTCCAGCGCCTTGGCCCGCTTGAAGTACATGTGGAGGTCGTACTCCCAGGTGAAGCCGATGCCGCCGTGGACCTGGATGGCCTCGCCGCAGACCTTCCGGGCGGCGTCGCCGACGTAGGACTTGGCGATCGAGGCCGCCAGCGCGTGGTCGTCGCTCCGCGCGTCCTGCGCCCACGCCGCGTAGTAGACGGCCGCGTGCGCGTTCTCGACCTCGAGCAGCATCTCGGCGCACTTGTGGCGGATGGCCTGGAACGAGCCGATCGGCTGGCCGAACTGCTCGCGCACCTTGGCGTACTCCACGGCCATGTCGAGGCAGCGGCGGGCCGCGCCGAGCATCTCGGCCGCCGCGCCGACCGCGCCGCGTCGAAGCAACTCCTCGACGAGCGGGCCGGCCGTCCCCGGCGCCGCCAGCACGTCCTCGCCGCCCACCGGCACGCCGTCGAGCGTGAGGTCCACCCAGCGGGTACCCGGGTCCATGGCCGGGACGGGGGAGGCGGTGATCCCGCTGGCCCCGGGATCGACGAGGAACAGCCCCAGGCCTCGCGGCGCGCGGGCGGGGACGAGGAGGACATCGGCCACGTGGGCCCACGCCACGAATCGCTTCGTGCCGGTGAGCGCCCAGCCGTTCTCGCGCGGCTCGGCCCGGGTGGCCGCCGCCTCCGGCGCCCAGTCGAGCCCGGCGTCGAGGAACGCGACGGCGGCGCGCGCGCCACCCGTCGCGATGGCGGGCAGCCAGCGCTGCCGCTGCGTCGGGCTCCCTGCCTGCACGAGCGCGGCGGCCGCGAGGGCGGTGGGCCAGTAGGGGCTCGGGCAGGCGGCGCGCCCCAGCTCCTCGAGCAGGATCGCCGTCTCCACAAGCCCGAGCCCGCTGCCGCCGTGCTCGTCCGGCAGGGCGAGACCGAGCCAGCCGAGCTGGGCCATCTCCTTCCAGAGCGGCTCGCTCTCGCCGCGGGGATCGTCCCAGAGCAGGCGCACGGTGGCGGGCTTGACGTGCTCCTCCAGGAAGGCCCGGGCCGAGTTCTTCAGGAGCGTCTGGTCCGCGCTGAACGAGAAGTCCATGGCGTCAGGCCTTGAGGCGGTCGGCGCGGACTTCCTTGGGCAGTCCGAGCACGCGCTCGCCGATGATGTTCTTCTGGACCTCCGAGGAACCGGAGTAGATGGTCCCCGCACGTGACCAGAGGAAGGCGGTGGCCCACGTGCCGGGCTCGCCGGAGGAGCTGTCGACCTCCTCGAACTCCTCGCGTGCGGACATGAGCTGGCCCCACGGCCCGAGGATCTCCAGCGCGGTCTCGTAGTAGCGCTTCTCGAACTCGGTGTAGGAGAGCTTGGTGATCGAGGACGCGGCGCCGGGCGCCTGGCCGCGGTTCAGGGCGGACAGGACGCGCAGCCCGGCGTAGCGCTGCACCTCGAGCTCGGCGTAGAGCTTGCCCATCCTGGCCCGGACCGCCGGATCCTCGATGAGCGGCCGGCCGCCGCGCCGCAGCTCTCTCGCCGCCTTCACGAGCTGCGTGAAGGCGATCGCGTACCGCGTGACCCGGCCCAGCGAGTTGGCGCCGCGCTCGTAGCCGAGCGTCGTCTGCGCGATCGCCCACCCCTCGTTCAGGTTGCCGACGAGGTCGTGCTTCTCGACCCGGGCCCCGGTGAAGAAGACCTCGGAGAAGAGCGAGTGCCCGGTGATCTGCTTGAGCGGACGGACCTCCACGCCGGGCTGCCGCATGCTGATCAGGAAGCAGGAGATGCCCCTGTGCTTGGCGACCTTCGGGTCCGTGCGGGCGAGGAGGATCCCCCAGTCGGCGATCGGCCCGCTCGACGTCCAGATCTTCTGCCCGTTGACGACGAAGTGGTCGCCCTGGTCCTCGGCCCGCGTCTTGAGGCTCGCCAGGTCCGAGCCCGCGTTCGGCTCCGAGTAGAGCTGGCACCAGATCTCCTCGGCGGGCAGGATCTTCCGGAGGTACCGTTCCTTCTGGGCCGGCGTGCCGTGCACGATGATCGTCGGGCCGATGAAGCCGATGCCGAGCCCGTTGATGGGCGGCGGCGCGCCGACCCGCGCCATCTCGTCCTGCACGATCGCCTGCTGCATCGGCGTGGCGCCCCAGCCCCCGTACTCCCTCGGCCAGAGCATCCCGACGTAGCCCGCCTCGTAGAGCTTGCGGTGCCACGCCTTCCGCTCGGCGAGGGTCTTGAGGTCCTCCTGCGGGGCGTTGGCCGCGAGCCAATCGCGGGTCTTCGCGCGGAACGCTCGGTCCTCGGGGGAGTAGTTCAGGTCCATCGCGGCCTCCTCGGGGCTGCCCGTTTCTAGCACGGGCCCCGGGGTGAATCAACGCCGCGCGCCCGCCCCGCATCTCCGGGCGGTGGCGGCGGGGGGCGGGCCCATGCCGCAGCACGCCGCCGCACCACGCGATGCGCCTGTCAGCGTGCCACGATGAAGCGAGTGCGTCCTACAGGGCCCAGAAGACAC
>JAICGY010000055.1 GCA_025922915.1 Candidatus Methylomirabilota bacterium
GAGGTACCGGGCGGCTCGGGATTCACTGCGGGCGGCGAAGTGCGACGCACGCAAGGGACTTGCCAGCAGACGGCGTCACGCCTTTACCCTCACGGGAAGGCGGTGCTACCGTGGGCGCCGCCACGGCGGTGACACCGGCGGAAGATCATGGTTCCGCGCGACCTGTCGCCGGGCATGTCGATCGCGGAGCGGTCCGTTCGACTGTAGAGCGAGAGAAGGCTGGGAGCCGGAAGGAGCAAGCGATGAGCGGAGTACGGGTGCTCGTCGGTACGCGGAAGGGCGCGTTCGTCCTCACGTCGGACGGCAAGCGCGAGCGGTGGGACGTGAGCGGCCCTCACTTCGGGGGCTGGGAGGTCTACCATCTCAAGGCATCACCGGCCGATCCGGACCGGCTGTACGCGTCGCAGTCCTCGAGCTGGTTCGGGCAGGTCATCCAGCGCTCCCGCGACGGGGGCAAGACGTGGGAGCCCGTGGGCAACAAGTTCGTGTACGAGGGCGTTCCCGGCACGCACCTGTGGTACGACGGGACGCCGCACCCCTGGGAGTTCGCGCGCGTCTGGCACCTGGAGCCGTCGCCGACCGATCCGGACACGGTGTACGCCGGCGTCGAGGACGCTGCCCTCTTCCGCACGACCGACGGCGGTCAGACGTGGCACGAGCTGCCCGGGCTGCGGACCCACGGCTCCGCGGCCACCTGGCAGCCGGGCGCCGGGGGGATGTGCCTGCACACGATCGTCCTGGATCCGAGCCATCCCGGGCGCATCTTCATCGCCATCTCGGCGGCGGGCGTGTTCCGCAGCGACGACGCCGGCACGACGTGGCGGCCGATGAACCGCGGCCTGCGGTCGGAGGGAATCCCCGACCCGGATGCCGAGGTCGGCCACTGCGTGCACCGCATCGCGATGCACCGGTCGCGTCCGGGCGTGCTGTTCATGCAGAAGCACTGGGACGTCATGCGCAGCGACGACGCCGGGGAGTCCTGGCGCGAGGTCAGCGGCACCCTGCCGAGCGACTTCGGGTTCCCGATCGACGTGCACGCGCACGAGCCCGAGACGATCTACGTCGTCCCGATCAAGAGCGACTCCGAGCACTACCCGCCCGAGGGCAAGCTGCGCGTGTACCGCAGCCGCACGGGCGGACACGAGTGGGAGCCGCTCACCAACGGGCTGCCGCAGCGCGACTGCTACGTCAACGTCCTGCGCGACGCGATGGCCGTCGACGCGCTCGATCCCTGCGGCGTGTACTTCGGCACCACCGGCGGGCAGGTGTACGTGTCGCCCGACGGCGGCGACCGCTGGGCGCCCATCGTGCGCGACCTGCCCTCCGTGGTGTCGGTCGAGGTCCAGACGCTGCCATGATCCGGGTGGTCCTGCCGGCTCATCTGCGGACGCTGGCGCACGTCGACGGCGAGGTGAAGCTCGAGGTCGAGGGGCAGGTCACCCTGCGCGCGGTGCTCGACGCGCTGGAGGCCCGGTATCCGGTGCTGCGCGGGACCATCCGCGATCACGTCACCCGGCAGCGCCGGGCGTTCGTGCGGTACTTCGCCTGCGAGCAGGATCTGTCCCACGAGCCACCGGACGCCCCGCTGCCCGACGCCGTCGCGACGGGCGCCGAGCCCTTCCTGATCGTGGGCGCCATGGCCGGCGGCTAGCGGAGGGCGCAGGCGGCTCGCCGGCAGCGCCGCCGTCCGTGGCGTATCCTCATGCCACGGGCCCGCCGGGGCGGGCGGAGGTGCGCATGCGGTGGCGGCAGAGTCGGCAGAGCCGGAACATCGAGGACAGGCGGGGGATGGGCATCCCCCGGGGAGCCCGGATCGGCGGCGCGAGCGGGATCGGGATCCTGGTCGTGCTCGTGCTGGCGGTGGTGTTCGGTCTCGATCCCGGCGCCCTGCTGGAGGACGGGTCGCTCGGCGAGCCGCCGTCGATCTCCGTCACGCCGGACTCTCCGCAGGGATCGCCCGGGGAGGACGAGCCGCGGCAGTTCGTCGCGGCCGTCCTGGGGGAGACGGAAGACACCTGGCACGCGCTGTTCGAGGCGGCCGGCCGGACGTACGAGCCGCCGAAGCTGGTCCTGTTCTCGCACGCGGTCGACTCGGCGTGCGGGTTCGGTCAGGCGGCCATGGGCCCCTTCTATTGCCCGCGGGACCGGAAGGTCTACCTCGACCTCGGCTTCTTCGAGGAGCTGCGCTCGCGATTCGGTGCCTCGGGGGACTTCGCCCAGGCGTACGTCATCGCCCACGAGGTGGGTCATCACGTCCAGAACCTCGTCGGCATCGCCGGACGTGTCCGGGAGATGCAGTCGCGGACCAGCCGCGCCGAGGGGAACATGCTCTCCGTCCGGCTCGAGCTGCAGGCCGACTGTCTCGCCGGCGTGTGGGCTCACCGGGCGGACAAGGCCCGCCAGATTCTCGAGGCCGGCGACATCGAGGAAGGGCTGAACGCCGCCAGCGCCATCGGGGACGACCGGATCCAGCGCCGGACGCAGGGGCAGGTGGTGCCGGAATCGTTCACCCACGGGAGCTCGGCGCAGCGCGTCCGCTGGTTCCGGCAGGGCCTGGAGGAGGGCGTGCTCGAGGCCTGCGACACGTTTCGCGCCGACCGGCTGTGAGCGGCACGGGGCGCCTCGACGTGGCGCCGGGGCTACGGCCAGAGGGCGTCGGGAACCAGGTCGAGGCCCGTGAAGGGCGGCAGGTCGATGGGCTCGGAGCCTGCCGCCGCCCCGGCGAGCGCGTAGCGGTCGCGCTCCAGCACGAAGGCCTCGACCGAGCGGGCGTCCGGATCGACGAGCCAGAGGAACGGCACCTCGTACTGCGCGTAGAGGCGGGTCTTCACGACCCGGTCGATCGTCCGGGTGGACGGGGACAGGATCTCGACGGCGAGGGTGGGCGCGCCTTCGATGCCGCGCCCGCTGATCCGCTCCAGCCGGTCGGACGCCAGGTAGACGATGTCCGGCTGGACGATCGACGTGTCGGCCAGGATGACGTCCAGCGGAGCGTAGAGCAGCTCACCTCCAAAGTTGGCCTCGAGCCACCGGCTGACGGCGAGGAAGAGGCGGCCGCTGATCATCTGGTGCTGAGGCGTCGGGGCCGCGGTCACCGAGAGTTCGCCATCGTGGATCTCGTACCGCCGGCCGTCGTCGGGTAGCGTCGCGTAGTCGCGGTACGTGAGCGCGGTCCTGCTCATCTCGGGGCTCCCACGTCACTACTGGAGATCCGATCGGCGGCCGTGTCAATGCCGCGGAATCGATACGCCGGTTCAGCGGGCGGGCGGGATCAGGAGGCTCGTCACGTCCGGCTGCCGGCCACGGCGACGCCGAGGGAGTCGAGCACGAGCGCCCGGGCGTTCGCCGTCTACTTGGCGGGGATCCGGTCGTGCTCCAGGGTGGCGAAGTGGCGGGCCAGCTGCTCGGCGATCGTCGGGCTCATCGGGCGCTCACTCCCAGGTCCAGTCGATCTTCCGGGTGACCATCTCGCCGTGCACGCTGTTGAGCCAGATCGACTGGCTCGAGGCCGAGGCCCACCCGCCGGAGACGAGCAGGTGGAGGCCGTCCGGGCCCACCACCGCGGGCACGATGGCGTCGTCGTCGCTGGCGTCGGCGACCTTCGTCCAGTGGGTCTTGTAGGTGGTGGAGAGGCCGCCCGTGCGCTTGACGTCCCGCACGGGCCGGCCGCAGCGCTCCACGAGGAAGTCGCGGAACTTCGCCTTGGTCCACCCCGCGTCGCTCAGGATCCGGGCGGCCTGGGGGTTGAGCACGAGCACCTTCGGGGAGGCGGCGCGGAAGTTCCCGAGGTGGCAGATCGAGTCCACGAGCACGTGGACGCTGTTGTCGAAGGTCTGCGTCCCGAAGGCGGGCGTGACCTGGTCGTGGGTCACCACCGGGAACATCGACACGGCGCTGTCCTCGGGCCGGAGCCCGCGGGTGACGTGCAGCTCCTCCCAGGGGTTGCCGTCGTCGCGCGGCCGCTCCGCGATGAGGTAGGCGTAGCGGCCGGGGTGGCCCATGGTGGCCTGCGACATCTGGCCCGGCCGACCGTAGCCGATGTTCCACAGGATGAGCCGGATGGCCCGGCCGATGGTGGAGTTGGGCCGGTGGCCGGTGCCGGTGAACGCCCCGGCGCCGGTGTTGAAGCCCAGCGCCTTCACGACGGGGCCGCTGACGATCGCGAGGGGCGCCGGGCCGGCGGTGGTGGCCTGGACCCGCAGCAGCTCGAACGCGGGATCGAGCATGGCCTCGAGGGCGGCGATGACGACGGGCAGGTACTCGGGCTTGCAGCCGGCCATCACCGCGTTGATCGCGACCTTCTCGATGGTCGCGATCCCTTCTCCCGGCGGGACGATGCCGAGGACCTCGCCCGGGTCCCGGCCGACGTGGCGGATCATGGCCTCGACCGCCGCGTCCGTCGGCGGGAACACCGGCAAACCGTCCGTCCAGCCCCGCTCGTAGACGAGCTCCACGAAGTCCGCGAGGTCGCGCGCCTCGTACACTCTCGACGTCAATTCCACCTCAGACCTCCCTGTCCACCAAGGAGTCCTCAGCCCCGGAGGGCCAGCAGGAAGGCGGCCGCCCGGCCCGCCACCTCCTCGGCCTTGCGCGCGAGCGCGTCCGGGGGCTCCTGGTCGGGCAGGTCGCGCTGGTAGATGAGGACCGGTGCGTCCGGCATCCCGACCTGGGCGACCTGGAGCCGGGCCAGCATCGCGAACGGCTCGTGGACGAGCGCCACGGCGGGCACGCCCTCGCGGATCACGTTGACCGTGTCACGCACGGTCGCGGTGGCGCAGGACCCTCAGCCGCCCACGCCGACGAAGACGTAGTCGACCTGCTCCGCCAGCGTCCGGATGTCGTCGGGTGGGGCCACGTTCCAGGTGCTCGTCTTGTAGAGCCGGCGCACCTCCGAGGGGTGGAACCGGGCCTCCGCGACTCGCTCGAAGACGGGCCAGAACTTCACGGAGGACGCGTGCTGGCTCCAGAGGAGCCCCATCCGCCCCCCCTCGAGCGCGGGCAGCGCCCGCACGGGCTTGCCGGGCGGGGCCTGGTTGATGTCGGCCAGCGGGCTGCGCACGCGGATCGTCATCGTGCCTCCTCCCCCCAGGGCAGGACCAGGGGCTTGATCTCCCGGAACGCCCGCATGCTCTGGATGGCCTCGTTGATCCTCGCCAGTGGATAGCGCGTGGTGAGCATGGCCTCGAAGTCGAAGCGGTCGCCGGTGCGGCGGACGAACTCGAGCGCCTTCCAGAACTGCCCGATGTCCGCGGACTGCACGCCCAGGATCGTCGCCTGCTTGCGGACGATGAGCGCGGCCTGCACGGGCGTCAGCGGTCCGCCGAGCTGACCCACGACGGCGTACCGGCCGCCCGGCCGCAGGAAGTCGAGGCCCTCGGCGAAGGCGTACGGCGCGCCCGACAGCTCGAAGACGACGTCGGCGCCCGTCCCGTCCGTCAGCTCCCGCACCCGGGCCAGCCGCCCCTCCGCGGTCGGCAGCTCGTCGACGGAGACGACGGCGCGGGCGCCCCAGCGCTGCGCCAGCGCCAGCCGGGGGGCGGGGCCGCCGACCACGACGAGGTCGCGCACCCCCGCGTCGGCGGCCATCGCCACCGCGAACAGCCCCAGCGGTCCGGCCCCCTGGATCACGACGCGCTCGTGGGGCTCGATGCGCCCGACCCGGTCGAAGGCGTGGATGATCGTCCGGAGCGCGCAGCTCGCGGCGGAGGCGACGCCGTCGGGGACGCCGTCGGGGATGCGCACACGCCCCGAGGGCGGGAACACGTAGCAGTACTGCGCGAAGCCCCCCACCAGGTAGGGGAAGCGCTCGCAGTTCGTGCGCATGTACTGCTTCTTGCGGCGGCACATCGTCGGCATGTGCTTGACGCGGCACTCGTAGCACTGGCCGCAGTACACGTGCGTCCACAGCAGCCGGTCGCCCTCCGCGAGGGGCTGGCCGATGGAGTCCTCGCGCGGCCCCGGGCCGAACGCGACCACGGTCCCCATCATCTCGTGGCCGAGGATGATCGGCAGGGAGGCGGGCACGAGGGCCTGGACCAGGCCGTCCCACTGGTGGACGTCGGAGCCGCAGATGGACGCCACGTCGACGCGCACGAGGAGCGCGCCCGGCTCGAGCTCGTGCTCCGCCGGCACCGGCAGCTCGCGGATCTCGATCGGCTCGCCGTACGTGGCGACGACGGCGGCCCGGGACGTCTTCGGATAGCTCATCAATCCGCCTCCTCAGGGCGCGCGTCGCCTTGACGGCCGGCCGTGGCTGTCAACACATCACAGATGACGGCGAACTTCAAACAGGTATAGTGCAACGGGTCGGAGCGAGGTGACGAGGAGGCGCGGTGCCGGACGTCGACGTGATCGTGGTCGGAGCGGGGAACGCGGCACTCGCCGCCGCGGTGTCGGCGCGCGAGCAGGGCGCCGGGCGCGTCGTCGTGCTGGAGAAGGCGCCGCGCGCGCTGCGCGGCGGCAACACGCACTACAGCGGCGGCCTGCTGCGCTTCGCCTACGACCGCCCGGAGGACCTGCTCCCGCTGGTGCCGGACGCCGAGCGCGAGGTGCCCGGCTTCCCGGCCGGCGTCGAGCCGTACCCGCAGGCGGCCTTCTGGCGGGACCTCCGGCGGGTGACCGAGGGCCGCACCGACCCCGAGCTCGCCGAGATCCTGATCGGCCGCTCCTTCGACACCGTCCGGTGGATGGCCCGGCAGGGCATCGCGATGGAGCCGGCGGTGTCCCTGAGCGGCGTGCGGGTCGGCAACACCGTGAAGTGGTCGCCCGGCGCCATCATCCGCGCCCGCCACGAGGGGGTCGGCCTGTCGGCGATGTGGTTCAAGGTCGCGGAGGCGCGCGGCGTGGACGTCCGCTACGACACCCGGGCCGTTCGCCTGCTCCAGGACGGCCGGGCGCGGGTGACCGGGGTGGTCGTCCAGGATGCCGACGGCTTCCGGGAGCTGACGGCCCGCGCGGTGGTGCTGGGCTGCGGCGGCTTCGAGGCGAATCCGGAGTGGCGGGCCCGGTACCTGGGCCGCCCGTGGGACCACGCCAAGGTGCGCGGCACGCGCTACAACACCGGCGACGGGCTCCGGATGGCGATCGAGATCGGCGCGCTGCCGCACGGGCAGTGGACCGGCTGCCACTCGACGCCCATCGACGCGGACGCGCCGCCCCACGGCGACCGCACGCTGACGGACAAGACCAACCGCCTGTCGTACCCGTTCGGCGTCCTCGTCAACGCCCGCGGCCGCCGGTTCGTGGACGAGGGCGAGGACTTCCAGTTCTACACCTACGCGAAGCTGGGCGGCATCATCCTGAGCCAGCCGGGCGGGGTCGCGTTCCAGATCTTCGACGCCAAGGTCGCCGGCCTGCTCGAGGCGCGCTACAAGACCGGCTCGCCGATCGTCGCCGACTCGCTGAAGGCGCTGGTCGATCGGCTGCCCGTGGAGCGCGCGGCCGGGCTCGCGGCGCTCGAGGCCTACAACCGCGCCGTCGAGCCCGGAGGCTTCGACCCGACGGTGAAGGACGGCCTCGCGACGCGGGGGCTCGACCTGCCCAAGTCGAACTGGGCCCAGCGGCTCGACACGCCGCCGTTCGTCGCCTACCCGGTGACGGGCGGCATCACCTTCACGTTCGGCGGCGTGCGGATCGACGACCGGGCCCGGGTGATCAGCACGAGCTGGGCCCCCATCCCCGGCCTCTACGCCTGCGGCGAGATGGTCGGCGGGCTCTTCCACGGCAACTACCCCGGGGGGACCGGCCTGATGTCGGGGGCGGTCTTCGGACGCCTGGCCGGCGCCAGCGCCGCCGGCGAGTGAGCCCCGGGGGCGACGGGAGGCGGTGAACGCGATGAGGGAACGGACGCACGACGTCGTCGTGGTGGGGGGCGGCAACGCCGCGATGTGCGCGGCCCTGGCCGCGGCGGAGGCGGGGGCCCGCACGCTCGTCCTCGAGAAGGCGCCGGAGGCCTGGCGCGGCGGCAACGGGTTCTTCACCGCGGGCGGGTTCCGCTTCGCCTTCAAGAGCTTCGACGAGATCCGCGAGCTGGTCGGCGACATGTCCGAGGAGGAAGCCGCCTCGATGGTGGTGAACCCGTACACCGAGGACGACTTCTACGACGACCTCATGCGGGTCACCGAGGACCTGGCCGACCCCGACCTCGCGCTCCTCGTCGTCCGGGAGTCCCAGGCCACCGTCCGCTGGATGAAGGCGCGCGGCATCCGGTGGATCCCGATGTTCGGCCGCCAGGCGTACAAGGTCGACGGCAAGTTCCACTTCTGGGGCGGGCTCGTCCTCGAGGCGGTGGGCGGCGGCCCGGGCCTCATCGAGATGGCGTACGCCTCCGCCGCCAAGGCCGGCATCGAGGTCCGCTTCGAGGCCAAGGCCATGCGGCTGGTGACCGACGAGCGCGGCGGGGTCACCGGCGTCGTGGTGCGGACGGCGAACGGCCTCGAGACGATCGCCGCGGGTGCCGTCGTGCTGGCGTCCGGCGGCTTCGAGGCGAACGTGGAGATGCGCACCCGCTACCTCGGGCCCAGCTGGGACATGGCGCGCGTGCGGGGCACCCCCTACAACACCGGGGACGGCATCCGCATGGCGCTCGACATCGGCGCCCAGGCCTGGGGCCACTGGAGCGGATGTCACTCCGTGCAGTGGGACCTCAACGCGCCGTGGCACGGCGACCGGAAGGTCGGCGACAACTTCCAGAAGCACTCGTACCCCGTCGGCATCATCGTGAACATCCACGGCCGGCGGTTCGTCGACGAGGGCGCCGACTTCCGGAACTACACGTACGTGAAGTACGGCCGGGAGGTCCTGCAGCAGCCGCGCCGCGCCGCGTTCCAGATCTTCGACCAGAAGGTCGTGCACCTGCTCCGCGAGGAGTACCGCATCCGCGAGGTGACGAAGGCCGAGGCGGGCACGCTGGAGGAGCTCGCGCGCAAGCTCGAGATCGACGTCGACGGCTTCGTCCGGACGGTGCGCGAGTACAATGCCGCCGTCCAGCCCGGCCCGTTCAACCCCGCCGTGAAGGACGGCAAGTCCACCCGCGGCATCACGCCGCCCAAGTCCAACTGGGCCCAGCCGCTCGACACGCCGCCCTACCTGGGCTACGCGGTCACCACCGGCATCACGTTCACGTTCGGCGGGGTGCGGATCAGCCCGGAGGCGCAGGTGATCGACTGCGAGCAGCGACCCATCCCCGGGCTCTACGCGTGCGGCGAGCTCGTGGGCGGGCTCTTCTACAACAACTACCCGGGCGGGGCCGGCCTCATGGCCGGGTCGGTGCTCGGCCGCATCGCCGGCCGCTCGGCGGCGGCGGTGGCGCGCGCGTAGCGCGGCCGCCATGCGGGCGACGACCTCGCTCCGGGAGCTGCTGAGGGGCGACGGCATCGTGGTCGCCCCCGGCGTGTACGACGGGCTCTCGGCGCGCCTGGCCCGCGCCGCCGGGTTCGCGGCCGCCTACGCGACGGGGGGCGGCATCGCGCGGAGCATGGGGTTCCCCGACCTGGGCCTGGTCTCCATGCACGAGGTGGCCGACCGGCTGGCCGGCATCGTGGAGCACGCGGGCGTCCCGGTGATCGCCGACGCCGACACGGGGTACGGCAACGCGCTCAACGTGCGGCGGACCGTGCGCGAGTTCGAGCGCGCGGGCGTGGCCGCGCTGCACCTGGAGGACCAGGTGTTCCCGAAGCGGTGCGGCCACTACGACGACAAGGCCGTGGTGTCGACGGCAGAGATGGTGCAGAAGCTCCGGGCCGCCCGGGACGCGGCGGCGGACCCCGACCTCGTGCTCATCGCCCGCACCGACGCCATCGCCGTCGAGGGGCTCGCGGGGGCCATCGAGCGGGCGCACGCGTACGCCGCGGCCGGCGCCGACGTGCTGTTCGTGGAAGCGCCGGAGAGCGAGGCGCAGATCGAGACGATCGCGCGCTCGGTGCCCGGCCCCAAGCTGATCAACATGTTCGAGGGCGGCAAGACCCCGCTGGTGCCGCTGGCCCGGCTCGGGAGCCTCGGCTACCGCATCGTCATCGTCCCCTCGGATCTGCAGCGGGCGGCCATCCGGGCCATGGAGGACGTGCTGGCCGTCATGCGCCGCGACGGCAACAGCCGCGCGGCGGCCGGCCGGATGGCGACGTTCGCCGAGCGGGAGGCGGTGGTGGGCACGCCGGAGTACCTCGACCTGGACCGGCGCTACCGGGCGTGAGCCCGGGCCGGCGGCGAGCGACGGAGGAAGGAGCGCGGTGATGGCGAGACCCCGGATCGGGTTCCTCGGGATGGGCGCGATGGGCGGCCCCATGGCGCGCCGCCTCGTGCAGGCGGGCTTCCCCGTCGTCGGGTACGACGTGAGCGAGGCCCGCGCGGCGGCGGCGGCCCGCGACGGGGTGAGCCTGGCGAAATCGCCGGCCGCGGCCGCGGAGGCGGCCGACGTCGTCCTGTCGAGCCTGCCCAACCCGGCCGCGGTGCGGGCGGCCTACCTCGGCGCCAACGGCGCGGTGTCGGCGCTGCGCGCGTCCGCCGTCTGCGTGGACCTGAGCACGATCGATCCGGCCACGTGGGCCGAGGTCGCCGAGGCGGCGCGCGCCCGGGGCGCCGACGCGCTCGGCGCCCCGGTGAGCGGCGGGCCCGCGGACGCGGGCAGCGGGAAGCTCGTGTTCCTGGTCGGCGGCGACGCCGCCGTGCTCGACCGCGTCCGGCCGGTCCTCGAGACGCTCGGCGCGGAGATCCACCACCTGGGTCCGCTGGGCGCCGGGCACGTCGTCAAGCTCGTGAACAACGTGATGTCCATGTGCAACGTCGCGGTGGCCGCCGAGGCCATGGTGCTCGGCGTCCGGGCCGGCATGGACCCGGCGCGGCTGTTCGAGGTCCTGTCGACCAGCGGCGGCCGGTCGCATCACTTCCTGAAGCGGTTCCCCAACGTGCTGGCCGGCGACTTCACGCCGTACTTCAGCATCGCGCTCTCGCGCAAGGACCTCTCCCTCGCCCTCCGGATGGCGGAGAGCCTGGGTGTCCCGATGCTCGCCACCTCGACGGTGCGCCAGATCTACGAGGCCGCCGCCGCCCAGGGCCTCGACGACGCCGACATGGCGGGGGTGACGACGCTGTACGAGCAGTGGGCCGGCGTGAAGGTGCGGGCGAAGAACCCGACGCCCACGGCCGGGAGCGTCTAGCGCGCGGCTCCCGGCCCCGGGCGGTGCAGGGTCTCGTCGACCTCGTGCACCAGCCCGTCTTCGATGAGAAGGACACGGTCGGCGGCGCGGGCGAGGCGGTCGTCGTGCGTGATCATCATGAACGCGACGCCGCTCTCGCGGTTCATCTGGCGCATCAGGGCGAAGACCTCGGCGCCGGTGGTGCTGTCCAGGTTCCCGGTCGGCTCGTCGGCGAGGACGATGCGGGGCGCGTTCGCGAGCGCCCGCACGATCGCGCAGCGCTGGTTCTGCCCGCCGCTCATCTCGTCCGGGTGCTTGTGCAGCTGATCGCCCAGCCCCACGCGCTGCAGGAGGCCGACCACGCGCTGCCGCTGCGCGTCGCTGGCGTCGCCCTCGTGGATGGTGACGGGCATGAGCGCGTTCTCGAGGCAGGTGAACTCGTCGAGCAGGTAATGCTCCTGGAAGATGAAGCCGATCTCCTGGCTGCGCAGGTCGGCCAGCGCGTCGTCGTCGAGCCGCCCGAGGTCCTGGCCGTTGATGAGCACCGTGCCGCCGGTGGGCACGTCCAGCGCCCCCAGGATGTTGAGGAGGGTCGACTTGCCGCTCCCCGACTGCCCGATGAGCGCGACGAACTCCCCGGCGCGCACGGCGAGATCCACGCCGTGGAGCACGGGCACCGGCACCTTCCCGAGGTAGGTCTTCCGCAGGCCCCGGGTCTCGATGGCGATCGGCCGCCCGTCGCGCGCCGCCTCGTGGCCGTTCGGCCAGAACGGGCGCGGCGGCTCGGGCGCCCACCGGCTCATCGCATCACGTCCACCGGGTTCAGCGCGGCCGCCCGGCGGGCCGGGAGGTAGGCGGCGACGACCGTCGCCGCGATGGCGGCCGCCACCGCCAGCGCGATGTACACGGGCAGGATGGCCACCGGGAAGAGCTGCTCGGGCGTCTGGCCGACCCGGCGCACCGGCTGCTCGACGAGGCTGAGCGCGTAGACGATCGCCGTCCCGCCGGCCGCGCCCGCCAGGCTGCCGAGCAGGGCGACCCCCAGCCCCTCGAGGATGAAGATGGTCTGGATCTGGCGGCGCCGGGCCCCCATCGCCTTCAGGATGCCGATCTGCTCGGCCTTCTGCAGCACCGACACGATGAGGATGGAGGCGATGGCGAACGACGAGGCGATCAGGCTGAATGCCGAGGTCAGGTACGCCGCCGCCGACTGCACCTTGAGCGCGTCGAGGAACCGCGGAAACTCGCGCGACCACGACTTCGCCTCGTACGGCACGAGGGCCATGATCCGGTCCGCGGCCTGGTCGGCCGCGTAGATGTCGACCATCTTCACCAGGACGGCGTTGACCGACGTGCCGAGCCCGAACAGGCTCTGGGCGGTGCGCAGCGTGACGTAGGCCTCGCCCCGCCCTCGGCCGCGGCTGTAGATGCCGACCACCGTGAAGCTGTCGGAGGCGCCGGTATTCGAGCTGAGGCGGATGCGGTCGCCGGTCGCGACGCTCAGGTCCTCCGCCAGCTCGGCGTCGATCACGACCTCCTCGCTGGTCAGCCCCTGGTAGCGGCCCGCGATGAGGTTCTCGGTCACCGGGGCCACCTCCTCCTGCAGCGCGGGCTCCGCGCCGACCACGGTGGTGCCGATCGGATTGGCGCCCCGGGAGGCGAAGGCCTGGCGTCGTACCACCGGGGCGGCGAGGCGCACGCCGGGGACGGCCCGGACGATGTCGAGCACCCGGGGCCAGTCGTCGATGGCCTTCTCCTGGGGTGCCTGCTGCTCGAGGCGGCTCGAGCTCGGGCCGGGGCCGGCGCCGGGCACGCGCTCGAGGGGCACCGGCTTGACCTCCGCCACCTCGATCGTCACGTGGGCGATGGACTCCGTCAGCAGCCGCGCCATGTCCTGCCGGAGGCCGAAGATCAGCCCGGTGATGAAGATGACGATGATGACGCCGGCCGCCACGGCGCTGACCGTGAGCCACGTCTGCCCGCCGCCCGCGACCAGGTGCCGGACGGCCACCTGGCGCTCGAAGCGCCAGGGACCGCCCCGCCGCCGCCGGCCGCCGCGCGGCGCCACGACCTACGGCTCGCGAACCCGCGCGCGGACGCGGTCGCCCGCGTCGATGCCGCGCGGATCCCGGATGACGAGGGTGCCGGCGTCGATCCCGGCCAGGATCGGCACCCCGGCCGCGGTGGCCGGTCGCGTCGCGACGGGCTGCTCGAGCGCGAGTCCGTCGCGCACGACGAAGACCACGCTGCGGTCCCCCACCCGGCGCACCGCCGTGGCGGGGACCAGGAGCCGCGCGGCCTCGCGGTCGGTGACGATGTTGACGTTGACCGTCTGCCCGGGCCGCAGCCAGGCGGGAGGATCGACCGGCATCACGGTCACCGTCACCGTGCCGCGCGCCTCGTCCACCGCCGCCGCGATCTCCGACACCGCGCCGCGGAACGTGCCCTCGGGGAACGTGCTGGACGAGATCACGGCCGGCTGGCCGAGCGAGAGATCGGCGAGGTTGCCCTCGTCCACGTCGAGGCGGATCTCGAGCGCGCGGCTCACGAGGTTCAGCACCCCCTGCGTGCCGACGGTCTGTCCCACCTCCGCCCCGATCCTCGTGACGATCCCGTCGAACGGCGCCACGACGACGGCCTCCAGCGCCTGCCGGCGGGCCACGCCGAGCGCCTGCTCCGCCTCCCGGATGCGCTCGCGGGCCACGGCCACGTCCTCGGGGCGCGCGCCCGCCTCCAGCGTCCGGAGCGTGGCCTCCTCGGCCAGCGCGTTCGCCTCGGCGGCGGCGACGGCGCCCCGCGTGGACTCCGCGAACGCCTCCGCCACTGCCACCGCGTGACGCTGGGCCGCCACGCGCTCCTCGGCGACGCGGGCCCGCGTGCGGGCCTCGTCGTGCTCGGCGCGGGCGATGAGCTCCTGCTGGAGGAGTTCCGTGCTGCGCCAGAGCTGCAGGGCGGCCAGGTCCCGTTCCTCCTCGAGCTGGCTGACCTGGGCGCGGGCCTGCGCGACCGCCTGCTCGGCCTGGCCCAGGACCGCGCGCTGCTGGGCGAGCTGGGCCCGGGCCTGCTGCACCCGCGCGGTCGCCGCCGCGAGCTCCGACGGCAGCGCGCCGCGCGCGGCCTGGGTCAGCTGGGCCCGGGCCGTGCGCAGGGCCGCGTCCGCCTGCGCCACCTGCGCCTCGGCCACGTCGTTCTGCAGTATCGCCAGGCGCTGGCCGGAGGCGACGACGTCCCCTTCCTTCACGAACAGGCGCTCGACGACCCCGGCCGCCTGCACCCCGACCGCGGTCTCCACGATGCCGCCCACGCGCCCGCTGCTCGCGATCGACTCGGTGATGGTCGTCAGCGTGGGGCGGGTCAGCACCACCTCGGCCGGGCGCAGCAGCCACCAGCCGGCCGCCGCCAGGAGGAGGGCCGCGACCACGACCGCCCCGATCGTGCGCCGGCGCGGCCGCCACGCCCGCCGCGTCGGGGACGGAGCGCCGGATGGCTCGGATGCCGGCAGCGTCTCGGGTGCGTCACGGGGGCGCTCGGCGGGAGTCCTGGTCGGTTTCACGGATACCCGTCACTGTAAAGACTCTCGGCGCGTCGTGCACGCCGGCCTGCCACGGCGGCGAGCGCTCGCGGCGACGGCCCTGGATGGCGGTGTGGGCAGTGCGGCGGGAGGGGTGCGGCGGAACGAGCGGGACGGGGAAGCCCGTCCCGCTCGTCGCCCGCCTACGCCGCGCGGGCCCGGCCGC
>JAICGY010000056.1 GCA_025922915.1 Candidatus Methylomirabilota bacterium
CGCGCTCCGGTGCCGGCGTCGATGACGAGCAGCCGGTCGGCCAGCCGGACCTCGACGCACGAGGTGTTGCCGCCGTAGCGGGCCGTCGCCGGCCCCGGCGTCGCGATGGAGCCGCGCGTGCCCCAGAAGGTGATCTCGATGACCGGCCGTGACACGCGGCGATTATAGTATCGTGGCGCGGTGACGTTCTCGATGACCAGCGAGCCCGAGCAGCTCGCGGCGATGCGCGTGTGGCTGCGGCGCGCGCTCGGGGCCCAGGACGTCGGGCCCGAGGAGCGGGGACGGCTCGTGGCCGCCACCAGCGAGCTCTGCGCGAACTCGATCCGGCACGCGTACGGAGGGCGTCGCGGCGAGCCGATCACCGTGTCCCTGCGAACGAGCGAGGACGAGGTGATGATCGAGGTCGACGACCGCGGCCGCCCGTTCGATCCGTCACGGTACCGGCCGCCCGACCTCGACGCCGCCCCCGAGCGCGGGCTCGGCCTGCACATCGCGCGCGTGGCCGTCGACCACCTGTCGTTCGACGTCAACGCGCACGGCGGCAACCACTGGACGCTCCTCAGGCGGCGAGCACGGACCGGATCCGACGGCGGAGAGCGGCGATGAGGATCGAGCTGACGCGGACGCCGGGCGCGACCGTCGTGGCGCCCGAGGGGGACCTGGACCTCGCCGTCGCGGACGACGTCCGCAGCCGGCTGACCGGGCTGATCGAGGCGGGCGAGGTGCGCCTCGTGCTCGACCTGGCCGCCGTCCCCTACGTCGACAGCTCGGGGCTCGGCGTGCTGGTGGCCACCATGAAGCGCGCGCGCGCCGCCGGCGGCGACATCAAGCTGTGCGCGCTCCAGCCCGACGTCCGCTCGCTCCTGGAGATGACCCGCCTCGTCAAGATCATCGACGTGCACCCGTCCCGCGCGGAGGCGGTGGCGTCGTGGCAGTGAGCGTTCACAGGAACGTCGTGTCCGGCTCGAGCCCCAGGAGGAAGCGGCCCACCGACTCGTAGTGCGCGTGCCGGCCCTGGATCTGCTGCGACCCGGTGTGGAGGTCGCGGAACCGGCGCTCGAACGCGCTCCCCGTGAAGACGGCGGTGGCGCCGGCGGCGTGATAGACGACGTCGGCGACCGCCTGCGCCTCGTGGATGGCGTAGGTCGCGGTCAGGCGGATGCGCACGCGCTGGTCGAGGTCGAGCCGCCCCGCGCGCCCGACCGCCGCCCAGATCTCCTGGAGCGAGCCGAGCAGGTAGGCGCGGGCGGCGCCCAGCCGCGCCTCCATCTGTGCCACCTGGGACTGCACGACGGCGCTGTCGCGCAGCGACTGCCGGAGGCCGCGCGGGGTCTTGTCCCCGGCCAGGGCCACGAAGGCGTCGAGCATGCTGCGGGCGACGCCGAGGGCGACCCCCGCGAACCCCGAGGCGTACATGTTGCCGGTCTTGAAGCAGTACAGCGGTCCGCCGTGGCGGCGCTCGGTCTGGTCGTCGCGGGCGGCCGTGTGCGCCCGCGGCACGAAGAGGTCGGACACGGCGAAGGTGTCGCTGCCGGTCGCGCGCAGGCCGATGACGTCCCAGGTGTCGGTGACGGTCGTCGACGCTGCCGGGAAGAGCATCGTCCGCACCTCCGGCACGCCGGCGGCGCGACGGCGTGGGGTGCCGTCGGCCTCGACGATCGGGCAGTGGGCGCCGATCCAGGTGGCGTGGCGGCCTCCGCTCACGAAGCCCCAGCTGCCCGTCACGCGATAGCCGCCGTCCACCGCGACGGCGCGACCGGACGGCCCCGGGCCCCAGGCGAGGATCGCCCGGGGGTCGCCGAAGATCTCGTGCGCCACGGCGGGATCGAGGTAGGCCGCCGTCATCGAGCAGCCGGAGATCTGGCACAGCACCCAGGCGGTGCTCGCGTCGCTCTTGGCGACCTCCTCGATCACCCGGACGAAGGTGACCGGGTCGACCTCGCCGCCGCCGAGCGAGCGGGGCAGGAGCAGACGGGTGAGGCCGGCCTCGACGAGCGCGGTGACGAGCGGGTCCGGCAGCCGGCGCCGGCGCTCGCCCTCGTCGGCGGCGGCGGCGACGAGGGGGGCGAGGCGGCGGGCCCGCTCGAGCGGTTCGGCCTCGCCCGGCGCGCTCATCGTGGACGCCCGCCTACTGCCAGCGGATGAGCGCCTTGATCTTCGGGTACTCCGGCGGCTTGCCCTCGACGTCCACGATGCGCAGCCCCTCGGCGGACTCCAGCAGCAGGTTGTTGTCGCTGTAGCCGACCAGCTTGCCCCACGCCCGCGGCACCGCCACCTCGTACTTGGGCGCCATGGTCTGCGCCAGCGCCGGGCCCGGGCGCACGGCCTCCAGCACGTCGACGAGCCACGGCCGGGCGGCGATGGCGGTGAGGGCGAGGGCGATGACCGTGAGCACGAGCTTGGTGTAGCGGTCGACGATCACGATGTCCTCCCTGGTGTGGTGTCCGACCCGGCCCGGCGCCGGGCGCGTGCGTCGACGACGCGGTGACGCTGCGTGCCGAGGCCGGTGATGCCCATCTCGACCACGTCGCCGGGCTCGAGATAGCGCGGCGGCCGCAGGCCGTGCGCCACGCCGGCGGGCGTGCCGGTGGAGAGGAGGTCGCCCGCGCGCAGCGACATGAAGCGGCTCACGTACGCCACCAGCGCGGCGACGGAGAAGATCATCTTGGCGGTGTGCCCGTGCTGGCGCCGCTCGCCGTTGACGGTGGTCCACAGCTCGAGCCCCTGCGGGTCGGGGATCTCGTCCGCGGTCACGAGCCAGGGGCCGACGGGCCCGAAGGTGTCGGCGCTCTTGCCCTTGGTGGTCGTGCCGCCGTGCTCCATCTGGAACGCGCGCTCCGAGACGTCGTTCACCACGGTGTAGGCGGCCACGTGGCGCAGCGCCTCGGCTTCGGTCACGTGGCGCACGTCGCGCCCGATGACCGCGGCCAGCTCCACCTCGTAGTCGAGCTTGGTGGCCCCCGGCGGCCGCACGATCGCGTCGTCCGGCCCGCACAGGGCGCTGCTCGCCTTGATGAAGAGCATCGGCTCGCGCGGCAGCTCCCGGCCCACCTCGGCGGCGTGGTCCGTGTAGTTGAGCCCGATGCACACCATCTTGCCGATCCCCGCCAGCGGGCATCCCAGCCGCGGCCGCCCCCGCACCAGCGGCAGGCGGGCCACGTTCACGGACCGCAGCCGCCGCAGGGACGGCGCGCCGAGCACGGCCGGCGTCACGTCCTTCACCACCCGCGACAGGTCGCGCAGCCGGCCCTCGCCGTCGATCACCCCGGGCTTCTCGGCGCCCGCCCGCCCGTAGCGCACGAGCCTCATGCCGCGGCGAACCCGTACAGCCGCGCCGCGTTGGTGCAGACGATCTGCCGCCGCACGCTCGCCGGCAGGTGCCCCAGCTCGCGCGCGACGTACTCGCGCGAGTCCGGCCACACGCCGTCCGGGTGGGGGAAGTCCGAGCCCCACATGATGCGGTCGGCGCCCAGGTCGTCCACGAGCTTCACGCCGATCGGGTCGGTCTGGTAGGTGGCCCAGCACTGCCGGCGCCAGTACCCGCTCGGTGGCATCGACAGGCCGAGGTCCTTGAACTGGTCCTCCCACTCGCTGTCCATCCGCTGCAGCACGTAGGGGACCCAGCCGATCCCCGCCTCGCCGATCACCACCCGCAGTTGGGGATGCCGCTCGAGGACGCCGGCGTAGATCAGCGCCATGAGGACGTTCGCCATGTTGATCTGGAACCCCGTGATGTGGGTGGCGAACGCGGCGCGCGCCACGCGGGGCTCGAGCCGCTCGGTGCCCGCGTCCGATCCGGACGGATCGGCGAGGGCGGGGAAGAGCGTGCGCCGCACCGCCTCCGGGAGGCGGCCGCCCACCGTGTGGAAGTGCAGGGGCAGGCCGGCGTCCTCGACGGCGTCCCAGAGCGGCTCCCAGGAGGGGTGCCAGAGCGGCGTCAGGTCCGGCGAGTTGGCCACGTCGACGCCGCGCAGGACGCCGCGCCGGGCGACCCGGGTGACCTCGGCGATGGCGGCGTCCATCGGCTCGTTGGGGATGCAGGCCAGGCCGGCGAACCGGTCCGGGTGCGTCGCGCAGAAGGCGGCGAGCCAGTCGTTGTAGATGCGCATCATCTCGATGGCCGCCTCCGGATCGCCGATCCGGGCGGCGGCACCCAGGATGCCGTAGAGGACCTCGGCCTGCACGCCGTCACGGTCCTGGTCCTTCACGCGCAGCACGGGATCGGTGAGACGCCGGATGCCGCGCTTGCCGTCGTCGTAGAGGCCGGTCTCCGCCATCCGGTCCGAGCGGTGGATCTGGCCGGGGACGTACTCGCGCCCGGCCGAGCCCATGCCGTTCACGAGCCCCAGGTTGACGCCACGCTTGGTCACCCACACCGGGCCCTTCGGGCCGTCGATGACGTGCGGCATGCGGTCCCGCAGCCCGGCCGACGCGCCCGCGACGAACAGATCGGGGGGCAGCCAGCAGAGATCGACGTGGCAGTCGGCCGAGATCATCTCGTAGCGCATCGTGCCACTCCTTTGCGACTCGGCCCCGTCAGGGGAACATCGAGAAGTCGACCGCCTTCTCGGTGATGAACTCGAGCAGCGCCGGGGTGCCCTCGCGCGTCTTCGCCATCGCGCGCTTGATGGCGGGGACGATCTCGTCCGCCTCGGTCACCCGCTCGCCCCAGCCGCCGAGCGCCTTCGCGAAGTCGGCGTAGTGGCCGCTGATGTCGGTGGACCGGTACTTCTCGGTGGCGACCTTCATCACCTTGAGCTCGATGGCCATCGAGAAGTTGTTCAGGAGCACGGAGAGGATGGGGATCCGCTCCCGCACCGCCGTCTCGAAGTCCATGCCCGTGAAGCCGATGGCGGCGTCGCCCCACACGTTGACGCAGAGCTTGTCCGGGTGGGCCAGCTTGGCCCCCATCGCGAGCCCGAGGCCGTAGCCGAGCTGCGTGGTCTTGCCCCAGCCGATGTAGGTGAGCGGCTCGACCGCCTCCCAGAACGGCGAGATCTGGTCACGCGGGCTCCCCGCATCGTGGGTGATGATCGTGTTGCCCACGTCGACGGTGTGCATCAGGTCCCACAGCACCCGGTACGGCGAGAGCGGGGTGGTCTTCGCCGTCAGGCGCGGCCGCCACTGGGCCAGCCACTCGCTCTTCAGCCGGGCGATCTCCTGGGTGACGGCGGGCCCGCGGCCGCGCGGCGCGCCCTTCAGCCGGTCGCGGCACTCCGCGAGCAGCACGTCGAGGGTGAGGGCGGCGTCGCCCACGAGGGCGAGCGCGGCCGGCACGTCCTTGTTGATGTCGGTGGGATCCAGCGTGGCGTGGGCGATGCGCGGGCCCTTCGGCATTGCGACGCCGTAGTTCGTGGTCGAGAAGCTGCAGCCGATGCCGAAGATGAGGTCCGCGCTCGTCAGGAAGTGGTGCAGCGGCTTGCCGATGGAGCGGCCGCCGGAGCCCAGCGAGAGCGGGTGGTTCTCGGGGAACGCGCTCTTGCCCTGCAGGCTCGTGGTGACCGGCGCCTCCAGGAGCTCGGCCAGCGCGCGCAGCTGCGGCCACGCCTTGGCGTAGTGGACGCCCTGGCCGGCGTAGATGACCGGCCGCTCGGCGGCCACGAGGGCGGCCGCCACCTCGCTCACGTTGCGGGGATCGGGGGCGACGCGCAGGCGCGGGGCCGGCGTGTAGCGCCAGCCGTCCGGCACCTCCTCCTGCAGCAGGTCGGAGGGGAACTCCACGAGCACCGGCCGGGGCCGGCCGTTCTTCACCTGGGTGAAGGCCCGCCGCATGGCGTCGGGCACGACGGACGGCAGCACGACCTGCTCGGACCACTTCGTCACGTGCTGGTAGTTGAGGAACGAGTTGAAGTTGGGCGGGATGTTCATGAGCCGCCGGGAGTAGGCGGCGGGCATCACGACGATCGGCACCGAGTCGCCGTAAGCCTGGGCGACGCCGCCGAACGAGTTCTCGGTGCCCGGCCCGTGCTGCATCGCGAAGCAGCCGATGCGGTCGCCGGACGTCATGCGGCTGACCGCGTCGGCCATGTGCAGGCCCGTCCGCTCCTGCCGGACGATGATCGTGCGGATGTCCGCCTCCGCGGCCGCCTCGAGGATGGGGTTCACGGGATAGCCGATGAGGAACTGCACGCCTTCGCGCTTGAGGATGTCGGCGACGACCGCGGCTGCCTTCACGAGTGCCCTCCCTCCGGACGGGCGCGTCCGGGCGGCAGCATGGTACTGCCGTCGCGGTCAGCCGTCGAGGAGGGCGACGGCGCGGGTCCAGCCGGCGGACGCTCCCCGGATCTTGACCGGGAAGCAGGCGACGGTGAAGCCGTCCGCGGGCAAGGCCTCGAGGTTGTGCAGCTTCTCGAGGTGGCAGTAGCCGATGTCGCGCCCCGCCTTGTGCCCCTCCCAGATGAGCGCCGCGTCGCCGGTCTCCTGGAAGCGCGCCCGGGTGTGCACGAAGGGCGCGTCCCAGGACCAGGCGTCGGTCCCGGTCACGCGCACGCCGCGCTCCAGCAGGTAGAGGGTCGCCTCCCGACCCATGCCGGCGCCGGCGGCGACGTAGCCGTCGGTTCCGTACGCCGCGCCCGCCCGCGTGTTGACCACGACGATCTCCAAGGGCCGCAGCGCGTGGCCGATCCGGTCCAGCTCGGCCTCCACCTCCGCCGCGGTCACGACGTGGCCGTCGGGCAGGCGGCGGAAGTCGAGCTTGACGCCGGGCTGGAAGCACCACTCGAGCGGCACCTCGTCGATCGCGATGGCGCGCTGGCCCCGGTCCATCGTGGAGGCGAAGTGGTAGGGCGCGTCCAGGTGGGTGCCGTTGTGGGTCATCAGGCGGATCCACTCGAGGGCCCAGCCTTCCCCGTCGGGCAGCTGCCGGGGCTCGAGCCCCGGGAAGAAGCGGCAGACGTCCGCCGCCGTGTCCCGGTGGGTGAGGTAATCGATGCGGGGGCCATAGCCGGGCGGGTCGGACACCACGTCGTTCTCGATCGGCATCGAGAGATCCACGATCCGTCGGCTCATCGCGCGGCCTCCTCCTCCTCGCTCCTCGCCACCGCCGTCCCCGCCGCTCCGTTCCCCGGACCGGCCCGGTGCTCGATCAGTAGCAGCGGCGCCGGACGTCCGCAACGTAGAATCCGGTCCGTGGAGGGTGGATGAGCCGCTTCCGATCGGCGGACGAGGTGCGCGAGCGGCTGGGCGCCGTCCAGTATCTCGTCGACGAGCCGGTGGCCGTCACGGTGTACCTGGCCGACCGGCTCGACAAGCCGGTCCTCTGCGAGGGGCCGGCCGGCGTCGGCAAGACCGAGCTGGCCAAGAGCCTGGCCCGGGCCGCCGGCCACCGCCTGATCCGGCTCCAGTGCTACGAGGGCCTGGACGAGGCGAAGGCGCTGTACGAGTGGAACTACAAGAAGCAGCTGCTGCGGATCCAGGCCGACGCCGGCGCCACCGACTGGCACCGCGTCGAGCAGGACGTCTTCACCGAGGACTTCCTGCTGGCGCGCCCCCTCCTCGCCGCCATCCGCTCCGCGGATCCGGTGGTGCTCCTGATCGACGAGGTCGACCGCGTCGAGGTCGAGACGGAGGCGCTCCTGCTCGAGATCCTGTCCGAGTGGCAGGTCTCCATCCCCGAGCTGGGCACCGTCGTGGCCGTCCGGCAGCCCCTCGTCGTCCTCACGTCCAACAACACGCGCGAGCTGTCCGAGGCCCTGAAGCGCCGGTGCCTCTTCCTGCACATGGACTATCCCGAGGTCGAGCGGGAGGCCGCGATCGTCCGGGCGCGGGTGCCGGGCATCGAGGCGGCGTTCGCCGAGCAGATCGCGCGCGTCGTCCGCTCGATCCGCGCGCTCGACCTCAAGAAGCCGCCGTCGGTCGCCGAGACCCTCGACTGGGCGCGCAGCCTGCTGCTGCTCGGCGTGACGGTCATCGACGCCGGGGTGGTCGACCGCACCCTGGCGATCCTCCTGAAGTACCAGCAGGACCTGGAGCGCGCCCGCCGCGACCTCGCGCGGCCGCCGGCGTAGCGCGGCGCTACGCGACGTCGTGCACGAAGGCGGCGAGCTGGCGCAGGTTCCGGGCCTCGACCATCAGGTGGCAGAACGGCGCGTAGGCGGCCACGATCGAGTCCGTGGTGTTCCAGCGCGCGCGGGGCTCCGGGTTCAGCCAGTAGACGCGCCGGGCCCGCGCGGCGAGGGCGCGGAAGGCGTCCAGCCCGGGGTCGCGGTAGTTGTTGCGCGCGTCGCCGGTGATCACCAGGGTGGTGCGGGGCCCGATCGCCGCCCGGCCGTGGAGCGCCCGGAACCGGGCGAAGACGCGGCCGTAGTCGCTGTGACCGTGGGCGCCGACGGCGTCGCCGCCGGCGACGAGGCGCGACAGGTCGAGGCGGGCCGCCCGCGGCTGCACCCGGTCGGTGACCTCGTCGACGTCGTCGACGAACACGAACGAGCGGACCCGCGCGAACTCGGCGGTGAGGGCGTGCAGCAGGGTGAGCGTGAAGCGCGCGAACTCCGCGACCGAGCCGGACACGTCGCACAGGAGGAAGAGATCCGGGCGCGCGACCTTCCGGCGGCGGTACGCGGGCTCGAGCGGGACGCCGCCCGCGGACAGGGACCGACGGACGGTCCGGACCACGTCGAGGCGGCCCTGGCGTCGCCGCCGCCGGCGCTGGGCCATCCGGGCGGCGAGCCGGCGCGCGAGCGGCTGGAGGGCGAGCCGCATCCGGCGCAGCTCGGCCGGCGAGGCCGTCAGGACGTCGACGTCCTCGATCAGGGTCGGCCGGTAGAGCGCGGCCGCCTCGGGCGCCCCTCTGGCCTGGACGAGCTCGGCCTGGACCGCGCCCGCGACGAGCCGCCGGAGCTCCTCCAGGCGCGCGACGCGCTCGTCGCGGGCGAGGCGATCGGCGAGCGGTGACCGCCCGTCCGTCGTGTCCCGGTCGTCCTGCGCCGTGCGCCGGAGCAGGCGAGTGAGGTCGAGCCGGCGGAGGACGCGGTGGAGATGGTACCGCGCGGAGCCGGCGCGGTCCGCCTCGATGCCGCCGAACTGCTGGACGGCCCGCGCGGCCAGGGTGCGCATGGCCTCCCGGTCGTTGCGCCGGACCGCGTCGACGGTGTCGTCGAGGAGCGCCTCCGCGGAGGGCGCGACGCCGTCCGGCTCCGTCGCGGGGACGGTGCGCACCGGACAGCAAGCGTCGAACAGCGCCTCGAAGGCCGGACGGTGGTCCGCGCGCTTGACGAGCGTGGCCGCGAGCGCGGCCCGGAGCTCCGACCGCCGCGAGAGGTCCAGCGCGCCGAGCGCGCGGGCCGCATCGAGCGCCTCCACCATCGAGACGGGCACCCCGGCGTCGCGCAGGCGATGGACGAGGTCGAGAATGGCCTCGAGCATGACCGCCACCCGCCCCAGCATACTGCCAGCGTGAGCCGCGAGCGCGCCGCCGCCTTCCGTCCCCCCCGGCGCCGCCGCTCGGCGTCACGGATCGGGCGCTGCGCGGCCCCCGGACGGCTTGACACGCCGAGGCGGCGCGCGATAATCCGCGCGTCGCATCCCCGCTCGATCGCTCGATCCCGTCAGGCTGCCCGAGCGCGCCACGATGCGAGGAGGACCGCGCGATGACCACGTACACGACGAGGTTCGGCTCGCTGCAGCGCTACGAGAAGGGCGGGGTCGAGGTCATCAACGACGACGCCAAGAACTACACCTTCTCGAACATGTTCGAGGTCGCCTCGATGGCCAAGCCGTACGAGAAGGTGGCCGTCGGCAAGAACATGGAGTACGTCCTCGAGGTGCTCCGGGCCGAGGGCACCTCCGGGTGGCGTGCCGCCGCCCACGACGAGTTCGCGCTCGTCATGGACGGCGAGGTCGAGATCCGCCTGCGGAAGCTCGCCGACCCGGCGGTGGTCCCGGCCGGCACCCGGGGCTCCGTCTCCCTGAACGGCACGCCGGACGGCCAGCCGATGGGGCGCGTCCGTGCCCGCCGCGGGCACATGACGCTCCTGCCCGTCGGCGCCGCCTACCAGTTCCACGCCGACCGCCCGGGCGTGATCCTGCTGCAGACGGTCGCGGGCGCCGACACGCAGTTCCGGTGGGCCGAGATCTGCCAGACGATGTGAGCCGGTCACGGGAGGGACGGACGATGGCGACCCAGACCACGGGCGTGCGCAGCACCGGGCCGAACGAGCACGGGTACCGGAGGTTCCAGCTCGGCGAGTTCACGTTCAGCCGCGACGAGTACTTCGTGCACGTCGCGTGGCCGACGGGCAGCCACATCATGTCCGCCGACGCCTTTCTCCGCGCGCTCCAGCGCGACGTCGCGTGGGGGTTCTTCTACGGGATCGTGAACTTCGACGGCGTGATCGGGACCGTGAATCACTACGGCACCGTCGACCTCTTCGCCGGTCGCTACAACGACGCCTACCGGAAGGCCGAGCTCGACCACGTCGAGAACTTCCCGAGCCCGCTCATCCTCGAGAGCTTCCAGGCGATCCTCGACGACTGGACCAATGCCGGCTTCGACCCGTTCGCGAGCCCCCACGAGACGGGCGGCGCGTTCGGTCCCAAGGCCGGCGAGAACCGCCGCGCGACCACCCGGCGCCGCGTCACGGCCCGGCGGATGGTGGGCGTGCCGGGCGACGAGCCGCTCCGCTCCGACGAGAGCGGATTCCCGATCAACCGGCAGTTCGTGGACGTGCCGCAGGACGAGCCGGAGATCGTCGCCGAGCCCGGCTTCGAGGGCCAGGTGAGCGCGTTCAACCTGTTCGCCTACCTGTCGCGCTCGGACGTCACGTGGAACCCGTCCATCGTGTCGGTCTGCCAGGACAGCCTCTACTGCCCGACGACGGAGGAGTACATCCTGCCCGTCATCCACGGCAACGACCGCGTGGAGTGGTTCGTCCAGCTGAGCGACGAGATCCACTGGGCCGTGGAGGACCGGGACACCGGGGCGGTGCGCGCGCGGGTGGTGATGAAGCCCGGCGACGTGTGCGCGATGCCCGCCGACATCCGACACCAGGGGTACGCGCCGAAGCGCGCGATGCTGCTCGTGTGGGAGAACGCCTCGCCGGACCTGCCCCAGCTCATCGCGAGCGGCAAGGTCCCGACCAATCCCGTCGAGTTCTGAGCCCGGGCCGCCGGCCGGGGGGGGGTGAGCCGGCTGCCCTACTCGCCGCGGAAGACGGGCCGCCGCTTCTCCAGCATGGCGCGGCGGCCCTCGCTGGCGTCGGCGCTCTCGCGCGCGCGCCGGGTGAGGGCGTCGAGGTCGCCGTGCTCCACGCGCGCGCTCCCGGCCACCGCGCGCGCGATGACGGCCTTCATCCCGGCGAGCGACAGCGGCGCGTTGTCGGCGATGGTGCGGGCGAGGGCGAGGGTCGCCGCCTCCACCTCGGCCGGGGGCACGACCTGGTGCACCATCCCGATCTCGAGCGCGCGCCGGGCGTCGATGGGCCGTCCGGTGAAGAGCAGGTGCCGGGTGTGGGCCGGCCCGATGATCTCGACCAGCTTCTGCCCCAGCGGGAAGGGGACCACCATGCCGATGCGCGCCAGCGGCATCGCGAACCGCGCGACGTCGGCGGCCACGCGCAGGTCGCAGTGCAGGGCGAGCTCGCACCCCCCGGCGATGGCGTCGCCGTGCACCATGGCGATGGTCGGCTGCCGTGAGCGCTCGACGCGCTGGAGGACGGCGACCACGCCGGCCTCGGGGTCGCCGGGCGCGCCGCGCTGGGCCTCCATCTCGCGCAGGTCCATGCCCGCGCAGAAGGCCGGCCCCGCCCCCCGGACGACGACCACCCGGACGTCGCGCCGCGCGTCGAGCTCCTCGAAGGCCTGGCGCAGCCCGGCGAGCACGGGCCCGTTCATGGCGTTGCGCTTGTCGGGCCGGTTCAGCGTGACCGTGGCGATGCCGTCGGCGGCGGTCCAGAGGATCTCGTCGGCCATGGCGCCGGACGTTAGTGGAGCGGCGCCCCGGTTGTCAATGTGGGTGGTATGATCCCTCGCCGATGGTCGTGTTCCCCGGCTTCCGGCTGCCCGACGAGCTCCGCGCCCTGCGCGAGCAGGTGCGTCGGTTCGTGCGGGACGAGATCATCCCGCTCGAGCAGCAGCTCGACCCGGACGCCCCCGACATCCCGCGCGAGCACTTCGCCCGCCTGTCCGCGAAGACGAAGGCGGCCGGCCTCTGGGCGCTGGGGGCCCCGGCCGAGCACGGCGGCGGGGGGCTGGACACGTTCAGCATGTGCGTCGTGCTCGAGGAGATGGCCCAGCACCGCATGGGGCTCTACAACCCGGGCTGCGGGGTGTTCGGCCGCAACCCGCCGCCCGCGATCTGGGCGGGGACGAAGGACCAGATCGAGAAGTACGCGGTGCCGGTCATCCGGGAGGGGTACGAGACCTTCTGGGCCATCACCGAGCCGTCGGGCGGATCGGATCCCGCCGGGGCCATCCAGACGCGGGCCGAGCGCCGCGACGGCGGCTGGCTGCTCAACGGCCGCAAGGTCTTCATCTCCCGCGCCCACGACGCGCCGTGGGGCGTCGTGTTCGCGCGGACGAGCAAGGAGAAGGGACGCGCCGGCATCTCGTGCTTCATCGTCGAGCACGGCACGCCGGGCTTCACCGCGCGGAACATCCGCACGATCCGCACGACCTCGATCCCCAACGACGTCGTCTTCGAGGACTGCTTCGTCCCCGCCGAGAACCTGGTCGGGCAGGAGGGGCAGGGCCTCGACCTGGCCTTCGACCTGCTGGTCAAGCAGCGCTTCCCGTACTCGGCGTGCAACCTGGGCGTCGCCGTCGCCGCCCACCGCATGGCCATCGAGCACGCCAAGCACCGCTCGACCTTCGGCGCGCCGCTGAGCCAGCGCCAGGCGATCCAGTGGATGCTCGCCGACGCCGAGGTGGAGATCCGGGCCGCGCGCTGGCTGATCTGGGAGGGGGCCTGGAAGGCCGACCGCGGCGAGGACGCGCGGGTGGAGGCGTCCATCGCCAAGCTCCACTCGAGCGAGGTGCTCGGCCGCGTCGTCGACGCCGCCGTGCAGATCCACGGCGGCTACGGCGTGTCGAAGGAGTTCCCGCTCGAGCGCTGGTACCGCGAGGCCCGGGTGCGCCGGATCGGCGAGGGCCCATCGGAGGTGCACCGCATGGTCATCGCCCGCGCCCTGTTCCGGTGAGAGCATCGTGATCGACCGCGCGTACATCGCGGAGAACGAGCGCGAGCGCCGCCGCCTGGAGGCGCTGGTCGCCCGGCTGGACGACGCGGCGCTCGGCCGTCCGATGCCGGCCGGCTGGACGGTCGCGAGCGTGCTCGCCCACCTCGCCTTCTGGGACCAGCGGATCCTCGTGCTGATCGATCTGCTGACGCGCGGCGTCCCGGTGCCGGAGTACACCGACGACCCCGTCCACGCCGACTGGATCAACGACGCCACGAAGCCGATCCTGCTCGCCCTGCCGCCGCGCCGGGCGGCGGAGCTCGCCGTGGAGGTGGCGCGGGCCGCGGATCAGGCGGTCGCGACGCTGACGGACGAGCTCCACGCGAGGAACCGTGCGGCGGGGACGCCGGTCAACGTCGTGCGCGCCGAGCACCGTCGCGAGCATCTCGACGAGATCGAGCAGGCGCTCGTCCGCGGCTAGTGGTCGGACGTCCTCGGGTCGAGCGCGCTCTTTCGAGGGATACTGTGGAGCCCTGCAAGGGAGAAGCTCTTTGTGGCGTGAGGCGAGTCGACAGTGACGTCGAGCACTGTCAGCTCGAGTCGCGTCTTTCACAGCTCTAAACGCCTCGGCGCTGAGCGGCCGGCGCTGGCGGCCGCGACGTTCGCACGCGGCGTCATGCCGGGCCGCTCGAGCGGCTTGTTGGGCCGCCTCACCGCAAACGGTATACTCACGCCATGACCCGGGCACTCGACGCTGTCGTGGCGAAGCTCGCAACGTTTTCGCCCGAGGACCAGGACCGAATCGCCCAGTGGCTCCTTGAGGAGCTTCGGGACGACGAGCAGTGGGCCCGCCGGTTTGCGGGCTCACAGGACGCTTTGAGCAAGCTCGCCGCAGAAGCTCGGGCTGACCGCGCTGCGGGCAGAGCGATGGAACTCGACCCCGACCAGCTGTGAAATCGCGGGCGACGCCGCGCTTCTGGGCGTCGTATCGTGACCTGCCAACTGAGATTCAGCAAGCGGCTCGCAAGGCGTACCGGCTCTTTCGTGAGGACGCCCAGCACCCAAGCCTGCAGTTCAAAAAGGTGCATGACCGGGAGCCGCTCTACTCGGTCCGTGTCACCTTGGGATACCGCGCCCTCGGGCTCCTGGAGGGTGACGAGGTCACTTGGTTTTGGATCGGCACGCACGCCGCCTATGACCGACTGCTGGACAGTCTGTAGCTGCACTTGTCGGCCCAACGCTCCGATTGAGCGGCGGCGGGCCGATTCGACTCGGCATCGGATGCTGTAAGCCGGCCACGCCAATCCTCCACCGAGACTGGGGAACAGGCCGATCAACACGGCGATGAACATTCCAGGCTCAAGATGCTCCCCACGGCGGCCGGACGCCATGAAGAAGACTACAGCGCCGCCGCCGAAGAGCAGGGCAGTGGCGATGGCGCGTTTCCAGGCCTGACCGCTTTTCCGAACGTAGCTCGTTGACCACATCTCCCTGTGCGTCTAACGCTCGCGGTGAGCGGCCGAAGCGCACGCGAGCCAGCGGTCCGCTTGACTGCGATGTTAGGCCGCCGCGCGTACGGTCCGGAGACATAGGTAACAATTTAGTCCAGCGACATAGGTGACACCCGAAACACTGGCAGGGCACCGGAGGAGGTGCCCATGCCGTGGAGGGAGGCGTCACCCATGGACCAGCGGACCCAGTTCACCTGCGCGACAC
>JAICGY010000057.1 GCA_025922915.1 Candidatus Methylomirabilota bacterium
CACAGCGGCCCCATCGTTGCGTCGCTAGATCTCTCGGGCGCACTGGAGGTTCGTCCAGCGAGCATCTATTCGATGACTTTATGCGCGAAATAGGACTCTCCTGGCTTCTTCTTTGGTCGGGCCCCTGACTCGTGGAGCGCTTGACCCCGGCCGGCAGTTCTTGACCGGGGGCCTGGCTGGTGATGAGCGTGGCGGCCCGCTCCGTGCGGTCCTCGAGGATCTCGCGCAGATCCCGCCGCTCGGGGGCCGTGAGCCGCGCCAAGGCCCCACTCGTCGATGGCCAGGAGGATCGGGCTTGGCCAGGCGGCCGAGGACGCGCGCAGGAGACGTCGGCGCGCGCGAGCGCGCCCTTGTGCGCCTCCTCCCGGAACGCCCGCGCCAGTGAGCCCGCCGAGATAGACCGAGCGCGGGCACGTCGCAGACCGAGGTCGGCGGCGACGTCGGTGCGGGCCACCGCCGCCCGTCGATCCGCCAGCGTCCCGCGTTCCACGGGCAGTCATCGGTGATCTGCACGACGACAGCGTCGCCGGCCGCGTACGTGCGTGCTCGCCAGCGCGGCGCCGATGTCCACGAGGCGGCCCCACAGCCCGTCGCGGAAGCTGAGCACGAGCGCCGCAGCGTGTCCGCCGGCGGTGAACTACGGGTGATAGGCGTGATCGGCTGGAGGACCGCCCGCAGCTCCTCGGCCGAGCCGCAGGGCCTGACCTCGCAGCTCACCGCCTTGCCCACGTCGAGATCATCGTGCCCGGGCAGCGCCATGCGCAAGGCCGGCCGCCTGACATACCATCGACGCGATGAGGACTCCCGTCGCCATCGCGGGCGCCGGGCCCGTGGGCCTGGCGCTGGCCTGCGCGCTCGCCCATCACGGCGTCGGCTGCACGGTCCTCGAGGAGGACGAGGCGCTCAGCCGCCACTCCAAGGCGCCCGGCGTCCTGCCGCGGACGCTCGAGATCTTCCGCGCCTGGGACGTGCTCGACCGCTTCCTCGACGCCGGCACGCTGCTGACCCGCCCGAGCGTGTGGAGCCCCGGCGCGCGCGAGCCGCTCGTGACCATCGATTTCGGCCCGCTCGCGGAGCTGACCGCGGTGCCGGGTGTGCTGATCATCCCCCAGAACCGCACGGAGGCCCTGCTTTGCGACCACGCCGCCGCGCGCGGCCTGGCCGACTTGCGCTTCGGCCACCGGGTGACGGGCTTCGAGGAGCGCGCCGACGGCGTGTCCGTGCTCGTGCAGCCGACGACGGGCGCGCCGTACCGCGTCGAGTGCGAGGTCCTGGTGGGCTGCGACGGCCCGCACTCGACGGTGCGGGAGGGGCTCGGGTGGCGCCTGGAGGGCAGGACGTACCCCACGCGCCTGCTGCTCGCCGACGTCCGGCTGGGCGACGCCCGCAACGACCTCCCCTGGCCGCGCCTCTTCGCGGAGGGCGAGCGGTTCCAGGGGGCCTTTCGCCTGGAGCCCGACCTCTGGCGGATCATCGGCAACGTCCCTGCGGGCGTCCCCGACGATGCCGCCATCGGCGAGCGGGAGCTGGCGCCCCGGGTCGAGCGCATGCTCGGCCCGGGGCCGTTCGAGCTGCTCTGGGCGGACGTGTTCCGGATCCACCGGCGGACCAGCGCGCGCTTCCGCCGCGGCCGCGTGCTGCTCGCCGGCGACGCCGCGCACATCAACAGCCCCGCCGGCGGGCAGGGGATGAACAGCGGTATCCAGGACGCCCACAACCTCGGCTGGAAGCTCGCGCGCGCGCTCGCCGGCGGCGCGCGCGAGCCGCTGCTGGCCTCGTACGAGGAGGAGCGGCGGGCCGTCATCGTGGGCAGCGTCGAGCGGTACACGGATCTGCTGACGCGCGCCTTCCTGCTCGCGCCGCCGCTGCTCCGGCGCGGCACGCTGGCGGCGGCCCGCCTGGCCATCGGCCAGCCGCTGCTGCGGCGCCGGCTGCTCCGCCGCGCGGCCATGCTCGACCACCGCTACCCGCCGTCGTCACTGATCTCGGGCCGGGGCTCCCTGCTCGGCGCGCGTGCCGCCGACGGCCCGGTGACGCTGCCCGATGGGCGCCGCGCCCGGTTGCTCGACCTCGCCAGCCGGGAGGCGGCCCTGCTGCTGTTCCAGGACCAGGGCCTGCCCGCGTGGAACGCTGCGGAGGTCGAGGGATTCGTGCGCGGCGTCCCCGGGCTGCGCGTGTGGCGCCTGGTGCCGGCCGCCTCGGTCCCGGCGGGGCCGGCCAACGTCGTGGACGACACCGGGGGCCTGTGGCGTCGCTGGCGGCCCGCGCCCGGATCCGCGGCGCTCGTCCGCCCCGACGGCCACGTCGGCTGGGCGGCCGAGCGGCCCTCCGCCGACGCGCTGGGCGCGGGAGTGCGACGGGCGCTCGGGCAGCCGTGAGGATCGGGCCGCCGCGCGGCGTGCTGACCGGCGCGCTGCTCGCGTGCTTCGGCATCACCGCCGCGCTGCACCTGGCCACGGTGCTGCTGAACACCCTGCTGCCCCTGCACGTGACCGCGCTGGGCGCGACCAAGACGCAGGTGGGGCTCCTGTTCTCCGTCACCACGCTCGTCGGCATGGTGCTGCGGCCCGCCGTCGGCGGCTGGGTCGATCGCCACGGCGCCCGCCGCGTGATCGTCCCGGGCGCCCTGCTGCTGCTCGCCACGTCGCTCGCATTTCACGCCGCCGGCACTCCGGCCGCCGTGATCGCCCTCATGGCCGGCATCGGCATCGGCGCCAGCCTCGTCTCCACCCCCGCCTCCGTGCACGTGGCCGTGGCCAGCCCGGCCCCGCACCGGGGCGAGGCGGTCGGCATCTACTATCTGTTCTCGTCGCTGCCCGTGGCGGCCGCGCCGCCGCTCGCGCTGGCGCTCTTCCGGGCGGGCGGTGCCGGCCTCGGCTTCGCGGTGGTGAGCGCCATGGCCGTCGCCGTCGGGGCGCTCGCCTGGCGCCTGGGGCCCCGGGTGGCGAGCGACCAGCCCGCGCCCGCCGCCGCCGGCTCCCGGCTCTTCAGCCGGCGCGCGCTCGGGCTGGCCGGCGTCCTCGTGCTCACGACCTTCGGCCACAGCGCCATCTACGGATTCGTCCCGCTCTCCGCCATGGAGCGCGGCCAGGGTGCCCTCCTGCCGTGGTTCTTCGGCATCTACGCCGCCTGGCTGATCGCTTGTCGCGCGCTGCTCCGCGGCCTCGCCGACCGCGTGGGCCGCGCGCAGGTGCTCGTGCCGGCCATGGCCATGGTGAGCGTGGGCTACGCGTGCCTCGCGCTGCCGCCGACGGCGCCCTCGCTGGTGGCGGCCGCCCTCTGCCTGGCCAGCGGCGGCTCGCTGCTCTATCCGACGCTCATCACGCTCGTCGCCGATCGCACCCCGGTCGCCGAGCGGGGGCTGGCCATCGGGACCATCGCCGGCGCCTGGGACGTCGGCATCGTCGTCGGCTCGACGCTCGTCGGCTTCGTCGTCGAGCGCGCGGGCTACGGGCCCGGGTTCCTGGTGGGGGCCGCGGCCGCCGCCGCCGGCCTGCTCGTCTTCGTCCTGGCCGAGCGCCGCCGCGCGCCGGCCGTCGCCGGCAAGCCCGCGTAGCATTCGCGCAGTCCCGGCCCGCGGGCCCGCACATCGCCCCGACGCGATGCGGTTACTCGAGACGAGGGACGGCGCGGCTCAGAACCCACAAGGCCACTGCCCCGAGCAGCATCGTGGCGGGGAGCGTCAGCAGCCACGACAGGAAGATCCGGAAGGTGATGCCCCAGCGGACGGCGGACACGCGGCGGGCGGCGCCGACACCGAGGATCGACGACGTGATCGCGTGGGTCGTGCTGATCGGGATGCCGAGCTCCGAGGCGCCCTGGATCACGGAGGCGCCCGCGACCTCGGCGGCGAACCCCTGGACAGGATCGAGCGCGGTGATCCGAAGGCCGAGCGTGCGGATGATGCGCCAGCCGCCGTACGCCGTCCCGACCGCCGCCACCGACGCGCAGCTCACGACGATCCAGACGGGCACGGTCACTTCCTCCCACCCGTAGTGCAGCGCGAGCGCCAGGGCCAGGACTCCCATGGGCTTCTGCGCGTCGTTGCGGCCGTGGCTGAATGCCATGTAAGCGGCGGACGCTCGCTGGAGATGCCGGAAGGCCGGCATCACCCGTCCCCGCGACTTCCTGTGCAGCGACCGGTAGATGGCCACGATGAGAGCCACTCCGCCGATGAACCCGAGGGCCGGCGAAGCCACGATGGCGGCGAGCGTCTTCGACAGGCCCTGCCACTGGACGACGCCGACGCCGGCCGTCGCCACCGCGGCCCCGACGAGTCCGCCGATCAGCCCGTGGGTTTCGCTGACCGGGATGCCGACGCGATACGTGAGCAGGCTCCACGTCATCGCACCGCCCAGACCGGCCACGACGGTGGTGAGGGAGAGGGCCGCCGGATCGACGAGGCCTTTGCCGATGGTCAGCGCCACGGCCGTCCCCGACAGACCGCCCAGGAGGTTGAACGCTCCCGCCAAAACCACCGCCGCCCGGGGGCTGAGCACGCGCGAGCCCACGGAAGTGGCGATGGCGTTCGCCGCGTCCGTGAAGCCGCCGACGAAGGCGTAGACGTAGGCGAGCAGGACGGCCAGCGCGAAGACGAGGGCGGGCTCCTGTCCCATCGGTCACGACCAGGCGGTACGGTTGCCGCGCGTGAGGACGACCGTGCCGCCCCGGTCGAGGAAAAGCGCGCGTCCGGGCAACGACACGACGCGCACGGTAGCATGCCCACCCCCGCGTCGCCAGAGCATCACCGCCTCGCTCGCGGGCGCGGGCGCGCGCCGCCCGGGCGGCGCGCGCCGATGACGAGACCGTCACGCCCTCGTCATCATGCCGTAACGACGGGCGAGGATCATCCGGCTCGATGAGGAGGCGTCGGTGATCGGGCTGTTCGCGCTGGCGCCGGAGGCGCCGCCCCGAAGGTGCTCACCTCGTGAGCGCGATGGAGGAAAATCGATGAGCGCAGACGAGCGTCCCGGATGTGTGGCCCGCGAGGGGCTGGCCGCGCGCCTGGCGGTGGAGGGAGGTCGCGTGGCCCTCGAGCGCCTGGCCTCGGCCAGCGCGACGTGGAAGCCGGACGGCTCCATGGTCACGGACGTGGACCCGGCCGTGCAGGACCTGATTCTCGGCGAGGTCGGCCGGCGGTGTCCCGCCGACGCGATCCTGGCCGGGGAGGGCCAGCGTCACGTGGGCCCAGCGCGGTCGCGCTACCTGTGGGTGGTCGACCCGATCGACGGCACGAGCAACTACGGGCGCGGCCTGCCGGGGTTCGCGGTGTCCATCGGCGTGCTCCGCGACGGCCTCCCGTTCGCGGGCGCCGTCTACGATCCGCTCGTCGGCTGGCTCTTCACCGCGTGCGCCGGGCGAGGCGCCTGGCTGAACCAGCGTCCCCTGGCGGTCGCGGACCGCCCCCTGTCGGCGGCCTCGCTCGTGGCCATCCGCGCGCCGTTCGCCGGCGCCGTGCCGCCCTTCGTGACCGACTGGATGGTGCGCTACCGGCTGCGCCGCTACGGCTCGACGGCGCTCCAGCTCTGCTACGTCGCCATGGGGGCGCTGGACCTCGTGCACGATCACCGGGCGTCGCTCTGGGACATCGCCGGGGCGGTGCCGGTCATGCTGGAGGCCGGGGCACGGATCAGTGCCGAGGGCGGGGAGGATCTGTTCCCGGCGGCCCCGCACCACCTGGCAGGAGGACCGATCCCCTTGCTCGCCGGCGCGCCGGCGGCTCACGCGCAGGCGCTAGAGGATATCCGCGCCACGCTGACGGTCGGGTAGCGTCCCTCGTCCCTGCTGGCCCGTTGAGGCTACGTCTCGGCCGGCGCCGCTCCCGTGACCAGGCTCCGGAGCTCCGGATGGCCCCACAGGCTGTCGGCGGCGGTGTAGTGCTCGACCTGCCAGGTGGCGTCGTCGATCGTGCGGCCGCCCCAGCCGTACTCCAGGCCGAAGCCGGAGGGGTTGGCCATGTAGAAGGAGACGACCCGGTCGTTCATGTGCCGGCCGAGGTCGATGGCGATGGGCACGCCCCGCCCCCGGCACAGGTCGCGGCCGGAGCCGACGTCGTCCAGGGAGTTGCACTCGAGCATGATGTGGTTGATGCGCTTGGGCGCCTTCGGAGCTTGCAGGAGCGCGATGGAGTGGTGGCGAGGATTGCAGTGCAGGAAGGCCAGGTGGATCTTGGCATCCGGCGTGCTGACCTCGGTGAAGTCGGAGACGCGGAAGCCGAGCAGATCGCGGTAGAAGCGCACGCTCTCGTCCAGCCGCGACGTGTAGACGAGCACGTGCCCCAGCCCCATGTCACCGGTCTTGAAGCCGCTCATCGGGCGGGCGGGATGGAATGGCTGCTGGTTGACCGGGCGGCCGCAGTAGACCTCGGTGGGAATGCCGCTGGGATCCACGCACCGGAACAGGTCGATGACGCGCCGGTCGTCGATCTCGTCCCGCCTGCCCGGGGTCACCGTCACGCCGCCGTCCTCCAGCTGCTGGGCGACGCGCTGGAGCGTGGCCGGATCGGGCACCTCCCAGCCGACGAACTCGACGTCGTCCCGGCCGTTCGCGCGCAGCTCCAGCCGGTGGTGGTACTCGTCCATCCGGAGATAGGAGGTGGACCGATCGTCGCCGGGGACGACCTGCATGCCCAGGATGTTCGTCGCCAGTTCCTGCCAGGCCTTCGCGTCGCTCGTGCCGATGCCCACGTAACCGAGCTGAGACACACTCGCCATTGCTGCGCTCCCTTCAGAGGTGCGACCCGAGTCGGCGGTATTGTACGGCCTGCCGCCGCCGGCGAACCAGCGTAGAATCCGGCGCACCGGGCACCGCAACCTCCACGGAGGCGTCCATGGATTACGGACTGTTCACGATGCCCTCGCACCCCCCCGAGCGCAGCCTCCACGACGGCCACCAGTGGGACCTGCAGCAGCTCCGCTGGGCGGACGAGCTGGGCTTCAGCGAGGCGTGGATCGGCGAGCACCACACGGCCCCCTGGGAACCGCACCCGGCGCCCGATCTCCTCGTGGCCCAGGCGCTGATGCAGACCGAGCGCATCCGCATCGGCCCCGGCGGCTTCCTCCTGCCCTATCACCATCCCGCCGAGCTGGCCAACCGCGTGGCCATGCTCGACCACCTCGCGCAGGGTCGCCTCAACTTCGGCGTGGCGGCGAGCGGGCTGCCCAGCGACTGGGCCATGTTCAACGTGGACGGCACCGCGGGCCAGCACCGCGAGATGACCCGCGAGGCCCTCGAGATCATCCTGCGCCTCTGGAGCGACGAGCCGGAGTTCGACCACAAGGGCCGGTACTGGCACGTCACCAAGACCGGCACCATGCTGGGCACGCTGAAGCCGCACATCAAGCCGCTGCAGCGGCCGCACCCGCCCATCGGCGTGGCCGGCATCAGCAAGGGCTCCGACACGCTCAAGCTCGCCGGGGAGCGCGGCTTCTGGCCCATGAGCCTGAACCTCAATCCCGCCTACGTGGGCAGCCACTGGGAGTCCGTCGAGATGGGGGCGGCGCGGAGCGGGCGGACGCCCCGGCGCAGGGAGTGGCGGCTGGTCCGCGAGATCTTCGTGGCCGACACCGACGCCGAGGCCATGCGCCTGTCCGTGGGCGGCATGATGGGCCGGCAGATGCGCGAGTACTTCCTGCCCCTCCTGGCGGCGTTCGGGTTCACCGAGTACCTGAAGCACTCGCCGGACGTGCCCGACGCCGACGTGACCCCCGAGTACTGCGCGAGACACAACTGGCTGGTGGGCTCTCCGGCCACGGTGACCGAGAAGCTGCACGCCATCTACGAGGAGGTGGGCGGCTTCGGCACCCTCCTGCTCTTCTGCTTCGACTACGCGGAGAACCCGGAGGCGTGGCGCCACTCGCTCGAGCTCCTGGCGCGCGAGGTCATGCCGAAGTTCAAGGGGTTGGTGCCGGCGTAGACCCGGCGCGAGGGGGCGCCCGACCGCGCACTGCGTGCGGGGCCGGTCCGGCGCCCCGGTTGCACCGCCCAGAGGGCATGACCTCCGGACCCCCGCTCGACAGGACGCTGGTTCTCCTCGTGGACGACGACCCCGCCCGCCGCGAACTCCTCATGGCCGCGCTGCTTCGGTGTGGTGCCGTGGTGACGAGCGCCGCCACCGTCGCCCAGGCCCTGCGCCGCTGGGACCGCGCGCGCCCCTGTGTACTCGTCTGCAACTTTCAGCTCGAGGGTTGCACGAAGCTCGCTCGGCGCGCCCGGCTGGCCGGTGTCCCCGCCATCGCGTTGACGGCGGAAGCCAGCGTCGGCAGCCCGGCCGTGCTGGACGCCGGCTACGGGACGCACGTCGTCCTGCCCGTCCCGCCGGGCACGCTCGCGAGCATCGTCGGTGTCGTCGTCGACGACCACGGCGAGCGCCCCCGCGCGGGTTGACTCCCTCCGGCGGTCGTTGATACGGTCGCGTGTCGACACGGAGGCCCGCCATGACCCCAGCCCCGCGCAGTGGAGACGACACGCGGTCCATGTCCCGGCGCACGCTCATCACCGCCATGGCGACCACGGCCGGCGCGCTCGCCGTCGCCCAGCTCGCCTCCGGCCAGACGCCGGGCGCCGGCCCGACGACGCCGCCGAGCACCGTGACGACCCCGCCGCGCGACTTCGGCCCCGGGGCGCCGCCGAACGTCTACTTCACGGACCCCGACGTGCTGACGATCGACCCGGCGTTCAACGCCCTGCGCCAGGCCAACGCGCCCATCCAGCGGCTGTGGACGGGCGCGCTCTGGTCCGAGGGGCCGGCGTGGAACGCCCAGGGCCGCTACCTGGTCTGGAGCGACATCCCCAACAACCGCCAGCTGCGGTGGCTCGAGGACGACGGCCGCGTGAGCGTGTTCCGGATGCCGTCCAACAACAGCAACGGCAACACGTTCGACTTCCAGGGCCGGCAGCTCTCCTGCGAGCACCTGACCCGGCGGGTCGTGCGGTACGAGCTCGACGGCTCGGTGAGCGTGATCGCGGACCGCTACGAGGGCAAGCGGCTGAACTCGCCCAACGACGTCGTTCCCCATCCCGACGGGAGCTACTGGTTCACCGATCCCCCCTACGGCGGCCAGCTCTACGAGGGCGCGCCCGACGCGCCGGGGGGACCGAGCAACCTCGCCGGCCGGCTCAACCCCCGCCTCGGCCAGCCGCCGGAGATCGGCGACGCGAAGCGCGAGCTGCCCACCGGCGTCTACCGCGTCGATCCGACCGGCCGGGTGAGCCTGGTGATCGGGGAGGACCAGGTGCCCGACCCCAACGGTCTCTGCTTCTCGCCGGACTACCGGAAGCTCTACGTCATCAGCACGGGCCGCGGGCCGGGCGACGCGGGCCCGGGCGGCAACCGGGACATGCACGTCTTCGACGTCGGCAGCGACGGCAAGGCCACCAACCGCAAGCTGTTCACGGACTTCATGATCGACGGCGTGAAGTGCGGGCCCGACGGCGTGCGCTGCGACGTCAGCGGCAACCTCTGGTGCTCGAGCAACGCCGGCCGGGCCGTGGGCTACAGCGGCGTGACCGTCTGGAACCCGGACGGCACGCTCATCGGCCGCATCCGCCTGCCCGAGGTGTGCGGCAATCTGTGCTTCGGCGGCCCCAAGCGCAACCGCCTGTTCATGGCGGCCAGCCAGTCCCTCTACGCGCTCTACGTCGGCACGCAGGGCGCCGCGCCGGGCTAGGCGAGCTCCTCGCGCGGGTGCTCACGACGTCAGGCGGGTCGGACCCGACGGGCGCCGGCGCCGCGCCGGGCCCCGGCGCCGGCCCGCCTCGGAGCCGCCTTGCCCCTTGACGGTGTCGCTGCGGCGTCGGCGAGCCGGGAGATCCAGCGCCGGACGCGACCGCTCGGGATGCGGGGCGGTGCGGGGGATGGAAGTGCCATGTCGCTCTCCTCCTGTCGTGGTGGTCTCGCGAACCAGGGGCGGGGGAAGCTGCGTGCGGAGCAGGCGCGCCAGGTCGCCTCCGCTCCGGACGATGGCGTCGATCTCGGCCGCCTCGCTCGCCATCTCCTCGCGCAGCAGGCGCTCGATGCGGGCCCGCGGGTAGCGCTCGCCGAGCCCTATGCCGGGGCAGTACGACAGGGCCTCCTGCCAGCGCGCCGGGCTACCCTCCGCGACGTACTCGACGAACGGGGTGCGCGCGCACACCGACGGCTTCACGGCCTGGATCGCACACTGCCGCTCGGAGTCCAGGAAGACGCAGGTCCCGCTCGCCGGCACCTGCAGCTCGATGGAGGGGATGTCGATCACCCCGCCGCGATGCCGGACGCGGTCGACCACGTGGAGACCGTACGCCGCGACGAAGGACCGGACCGACATCCGGAGGTGCGCGCTGATGCGGCGGACGTCACGCGCGGACAGGGGTAGATTGGCGGACAGCCGAGTGCAGCACTCGCCGCAGCGCGTGCACCGGAACCGGACGCCGCGACGGAAGGCGGCGATCACGGGCCCGGGACGAACCGCAGCCGCATGAGGTAGTCGACCAGGATGTGCACCGCCTCGTCGTCGAGGGCCCACGTGACCGTCCGATCGCCGTCGGTCAGTACGGCGGCCGGCAGGCCGGCGATCTCCGGCGCGCCGCCGTCCTCCGTCCGGAGGTACGTCCGGAAGTGCGTCCGATCGATGCGATAGCCGGCCGGGGCCCGGCACGTGAGCGCCAGCCGGCCCACCGGGTACGGCGTTCCCATGCCCGCGAAGCTGCCGTCGGCGGAGAAGGCGGCCTGCTCGGTGCCCTTCGTCGCGATCGTGCAGGCGTAGGTCACGGTCCCGCCCGGGTGGATCGACGGTATCACCCGCGGGCGCCACGAGATCCGCGTCAGCGCCCGGTCCGTCCCGTCCACCTTCTGCGTCCGCACGACGCCGAACGACAGCTGCTCGGGCGCGATCGAGACCGGGCCGCCGCTCGCCTCGCGGATGGCGCAGCGGATGGTGGTCGCCACCTCGAGTGCCCGGGGATCGGCCACCAGGAAGCTGGTCGAGTCGGGCAGGAGGAGCGAGACGCTGCGCTCGCTCGTGTTCCGGACACGATAGGTGATCGTCAACTCGAAGTCGCCGCCGTCGTTCAGGTACCGGTGGTCCTGGCTGATCTCCAGCACCGACAGTCCGTAGGCGGGGCTGACCGTGCCCTTCGCGCCGCTGTCCAGCAGCCAGCGCGCGAGCGAGGACGTCACCTTGCTGGCAAGGTCGTCGGGGGTGGAGAAGAGGTCGCGCGTCATCGCGCGGAGCGCCTGCTTGAAGCGGCGGAGGCTCCAGACGGCCCGCGTGATCTCCTGGGCCTCCGTCCAGGTCTGCGCCTCGACCAGCCGGTCCTGCTCCCGGGCCAGCGTCCACGGATGGTCGGGGTCGACCAGGAAGGCGAAGACCGGCCGGCTCGCCGCGAGCGCCGCGTCGACCTCGTGCCAGGTGATCGACTTCTCGCCGTCGCCGCCCTCGGCCGGCGAGGGCACCCAGCCGTACCGGTGGGCGACGATGACCACGAGGGCGTCGGAGGACGCGGCGAGCCGGCGGCACTCGGCGAGCGGCGTGTCGGGCCGCGCCCCGAAGAAGCGCATGTCGACGGGGACCTGATCGAGCCGCATCACCGCGCCGAACACCTTCTGGCGGTGCTCGTCCAGGTCAGTGGCCGTCGACGAGATGAACACCCCCAGCGTCCGCTTCGCCACGGGCGGAGTCTATCACCGCCGTCGCGCCTTGAACGACGCCCGGCGCCGGCGGGAGGTGGCCGCCGGCGCCGGGCGTCACGCTCGCTACGGGTTCAGGACGTTGCTGGCGCCGGCGCGCTCGATGAGGGCCTCGGCGTCGGCCGGCAGCAGGAATCCCTCGGCGACCGCCCGGGCGGCCGCCCGCTCCACCGCCGCCACGTAGCCCGCGTGCGTGCCGTAGCGCTCTTCCAGCGAGAGCCGCGGGTCGCCCGTCGCTTCCCGCTCGGCCTTCGTCGTGGCGAAGGGGATCATGCCGCCGGCATAGTTGCAGATCTTGCCGGCGTGGAAGCCCGCGGCCGTGATGTTCCAGCCGAGGTACGTCCCGAGCGGGGCGTCGCGGAGCACCACGGGGACGCCGCCGATCTCGTTGCCGTCCGCGTCCACGCGCGGGACGAGCGCGGGGATCACCTGCTTGACGATCGGCGGCACCACCGTCTGGATGCCGGAGCCGTCACTGTAGTTGAACTCGGGGCCGAAGTCGTAGTCGAGCACGGGGTTGATCAGGCCCGTCGGCGCCCACACCGGCACCCCCGGGATGGTCGGAAACCCCATGGCCTCCTTCGTCGGCGGCACCAGCTGCTTGTCGCGCAGCGTGGGCCAGCGGCTCGGCGGCGGCAGGACGTCCTTCATGACCCAGTTGCGGAAGTGGAACTCGATCGCGGTGCGCGTCTCGGCGTGCGGGACGGGGTTGTCGGCGAAGGTGCCCCGGCCGTAGCCCACGCTGGGGCAGCTGGGGACGTTCTGGGGGTCGACGTCGAAGCTCCCGTTGCCGCCGCCGTGGCGGGTGCTCGGGATGTAGTACCGGCGCACGTTCTTCGGCAGCGGGATATCGTTGGTGGGGCTCGTCCCGACCCACTCGGGACCGAGCTTCAGCCCCCAGATCTCGGCGGCGCCGAAGTGCTCGATGATCTTGGGGCACGTCTTGGTGTCCGAGCACCGGTCGAGGATGCCCCGGGGCGGCAGGCCGCGCGCCTGGTCGGGGTACCGGTGCCACCACTGCGGGCCCTCGCTGCCGGGCTCGTAGAGCTTCAGCACGCCGTCCGGCATGGCGAAGCGGATGTTGAGGGCGACCCGCCGTCCGGCGATCCAGGCCCAGCTGCCGTCGTGCACCTGGCGCCGGGCCTCGTCCTGGTTGAAGCCCAGGTGCAGCAAGGCGCGCAGGAAGTTCCCGGACTGCGAGCTGCCCCGGGCGAGGACCCACTTCACGCCGCCGGCCACCGGATTGGGCGTGCCGAAGTCGTCCTCCGTTGCGTACTTGAAGAAGGAGCCCACGTCCCGGAAGGCGGCGAAGCCGATGCCGAGCACGGGCGGATCCTTGGTGGTGAACACCACCTGGTAGACCCGGCTCGGCGTGAAGCCGTTCCTGAGACAGATCTGCGTCGGGTCGGGCACGCCCGGGAACGGGTTGGCCGCGTCGCAGCGGGCCCAGGCCCAGTCCGCGCTCGGCACCTCGTGGGTCGGACCGGTCACGCCCTCGATGGTCTCCGACACGATCTCGGTGAGGGTCGCCTGCGTCGTGTCCAGCGTGACCGGCTCGTACGGCACGGGGTTGGAGTGCACGATCATCGGCTGCGAGTCGAGCCCTTCCGCATTGATGATGCGCCCCATGACCCGCCCGGTGATGGACGAGCCGTCCGGGTTCTTCGCGATCGGCACGATGACGACCTCGCGCCCGGGCGCATCGTGCGCGGTCCCCCCGCTGTTGTCGCCCTGCCACCCGCTGCTCACGCTGATGTCGCCCTCGGGCCGTAGATTCGCGCCGAGCGTGAGCCGGCCGCCGCGGTTCGGCACGAGGTGCCACAGCAGCCCGCTGCTCTTCGACATGTCGATCGGCTTGACCAGGAAGAAGGTCGCCTCGTACGCGACCATGCCGTTCTCGTTCCGCGGCGCCAGCTGGATGTCCGTGATGATCGCGTTGAGCGGGTCGCTCGGATCGAGCTCACCGAACGCGCGGCCCGTCAGCGTCTCGTACTGGCCGACGGTACCGTAGCTCTGCCCGTTGAAGGCCGGCGAGACCTTCTCCTCGATGACGATCCTCGTCACCCGGGCATCGGTCGTCGGCGCCCACGCCACCAGCGCTGCCCCGACCGCGATGCTCGTCACCACTGCGCGGCGGATTCGCCCAGATCGTCTCGGGAACATGGAGGCACCTCTTCTCTCGGAGAGTGCAAAGCACGAGCGGCGCGGGGCCCGCTCGGAAAGGAGCGAGCGCCGCTGCTCACAAGACCACGCCCCGCACGGCGCAGAGGTAGCGTTTCGGTGCCCGGCGTGTCAAGGACGAAAGACGCCACCGGAGGGCCGGATCGCAGGCCCCCGGAGGCGCTATCGAGTGGAGCGGCCGATCACGGGCGCGAGCGCTCCAGCTCCCACATCGCGTGGCAGCGCGCGTGGAAGCGGTGCGTCACGACATCGCCGCGCAGGACGAACTGCAGCTCGTACTCCTGGTCGCGGCCGTCGATCTTCTTGCCGCAGACCGAGCAGAGCTTGCCGAGCCCGGGGCCGCCCCACGTCCGCGCCTGGGTCTGCCGGGGGAGCTGACGGCGCCGCAGGAGATGGCGCACGCGCTGACGCAGCTCGTCGTCGTCCACGACGCACTGCGGGGGCAAATCGCAGGCCAGGGGCCGCGCGCCGCCCTGGCTAGTCGGTGAGCTGCTCCACCAGCCGCTTCAGGTGGGTGGGGTCGGAGGGCTTGAAGAGGAAGCCGGCGAAGCCGGCGGCCTCCATCCGCTGGCGCTCGGCGTCCGTGCGGCGACCAGAGAGCGCCACCAGCCGAGCCGTGCGACAGAGGCCCCCGCGCAGCTGCCGGGCGACGGCATAGCCATCGGCCAGCGTGAGATCGAGGTCGATGACACGACGACGTCGGGCTGGATGCTGGCGGCCTGCACCAGGGCGCTGACGCCATCCCGCGCCTGCTCGACCGTGTGGCCGTCCGCCTCGAACAACTTACGCAGGCGGGTCGCGGGGCCTCCCCCAGCCACCGCCGTCGTGTCACGGATCGGCCGAGCCGATAGCACCCTCGCCCCGACAGCGCCCGATGTCTATTTTCGTCTTGACGAGATCGAGGCGCTACCCGATAGTCCCGCTCGTGTCCGTCCCCGCTCCGTTCCCGCCACCGCGG
>JAICGY010000058.1 GCA_025922915.1 Candidatus Methylomirabilota bacterium
CGACCCCGTGCTCGCCCACGGCACCGACGCCCAGCGCGAGCGCTTCCTGGCCCCGGTCGCGCGCGGCCACGTCCACGGGTGCTTCGCCCTCACGGAGCCCCAGGCCGGCTCGGACGCCAGCAACCAGTCCACCCTCGCCCGCCGCGACGGCGACGCCTATGTCCTGACCGGGCGCAAGCAGTTCGTGACGACGGGGCGGGAGGCGACGTTCGCGCTCGTCTTCGCCCAGACGGACCCGGCCCGCGGCCACCGCGGGATCTCCGCCTTCGTCGTCGAGAAGGGGACGCCGGGGTTCGCCGTCGCGAAGGTCGAGGACAAGCTCGGCCTGCGGGCCTCGGACACGGCCGAGCTGGTCTTCGACGAGTGCCGGGTGCCGGCGGCCAGCCGCCTCGGCGAGGAGGGCGACGGGTTCCGGATCGCCATGGCCGCGCTCGACGGCGGGCGCATCGGCATCGCGGCCCAGGCCGTCGGCATCGCGGCCGGCGCCTGCGAGCGGGCGGTGGCCTACGCGCGCGAGCGCCGGACCTTCGGCGTGCCCATCGGTCAGCACCAGATGGTGGCGTGGATGATCGCCGACATGGCCACCGCCATCGAGGGCGCCCGCCTCCTCACGCTGCGCGCGGCCGCCGCCAAGGACCGGGGGGAGCGCTACGGCCCGGCCGCCGCGATGGCCAAGCTCTTCGCCGCCGAGACGGCCATGAAGGTCACGACCGACGTCGTGCAGATCCACGGCGGCTACGGGTACGTCAAGGAGTACGAGGTGGAGCGGTTCTTCCGCGACGCCAAGATCACCCAGATCTACGAGGGCACGTCGCAGATCCAGAAGCTCGTGATCGCGCGCGAGGTGCTGGGGGATCGGCGCGCGTGAGCGCCGGGAGGACGCGATGACCGAGCGCGAGCGGTGGGAACGGGAGACGTACGGCGCCTTCAAGGAGCGGTCGCCGGAGCGGCCGGTGCGCTTCGAGTCGCTCTCCGGCATCCCGGTGGAGCCGCTGTACACGCCGGAGAGCCTGGGCGCCGGCTGGACGTACGCGGACCGGCTCGGCTACCCGGGGGAGTACCCCTTCACGCGCGGCGTCTACCCGACGATGTACCGCGGGCGGCTCTGGACGATGCGCATGTTCGCGGGGTTCGGGCGGCCGGAGGACACCAACCGCCGGTTCCGGTACCTGCTCGAGCAGGGCCAGACCGGGCTCTCCACCGCCTTCGACATGCCCGCGCTGATGGGCTACGACGCCGACCATCCGCGGGCGCGGGGCGAGGTCGGCCGGGAAGGCGTCTCCATCTCCACGCTCGACGACTTCGAGCGGCTGTTCGAGGGGATCCCGCTGGCCGACGTGACGACCTCGATGACGATCAACTGCACGGCCTCGGTGGCGCTGGCGATGTACCTCGCCATCGCCGACAAGCAGTCCGTGTCGTGGGACCGCATCGGCGGCACGATGCAGAACGACATGCTCAAGGAGTTCATCGCCCAGAAGGAGTGGATCTGCCCCCCGGAGCCGGCCGTGCGGATCGTCACCGACATGATCGAGTTCACGTCGGCCCACGTGCCGCGGTTCAACCCGGTGTCGATCTCGGGCTACCACATCCGGGAGGCGGGCTCGACGGCCGTCCAGGAGCTGGCCTTCACGCTCGCCGACGGGCTGGCCTACGTCGAGGCCGGCATCGCCCGCGGCCTCGACGTCGACCGCTTCGCCCCGCGCCTGTCCTTCTTCTTCGACATCCACAACGACTTCTTCGAGGAGATCGCCAAGCTGCGGGCGGCCCGCCGGATGTGGGCGCGGTTCATGAAGGAGCGCTACGGCGCCCGCAAGCCCGAGTCGATGCGGCTGCGGACCCACACCCAGACGGCCGGGGTGTCCGCGACCGCCCAGCAGCCGCTCAACAACGTGGCCCGGGTGGCCCTGCAGGCGCTGGCGGCGGTGCTCGGCGGCGCCCAGTCGCTCCACACCAACTCGTACGACGAGACGTGGGCCCTGCCCACCGAGGACGCGGTGACGGTCGCCCTGCGGACGCAGCAGATCATCGCCGAGGAGAGCGGCACCACCCTCACCATCGACCCCCTCGGCGGCTCCTACTTCCTCGAGCGCATGACGGACCAGATGGAGGCGGCCGCGCTCGAGTACATCGAGAAGATCGACGCGCTCGGCGGCATGGTGCGGGCCATCGACACCGGCTTCCCGCAGAAGGAGATCGCCGACGCCGCCTACCGGTACCAGCTGATGGAGGACCGGGGCGAGAAGGTCACCGTCGGCGTCAACCGGTACGTCATGCCGGAGGACCGGGGGATCCAGTATCTCCGCATCGACGAGGCGGTCGAGCGGGAGCAGGTGGAGCGCGTGCAGCGGTTCAAGGCGGCCCGCGACATGGGGCGGGTGGAGCGGCGCCTCAAGCAGCTCGCCGACGCCTGCCGCGGCGGCCGGAACGTCATGCCGGTACTCGTCGACGCCGTGAAGGACTACGCGAGCCTGGGCGAGATCTCCGACGTGTACCGCCAGGTGTTCGGGCTCTACCGGGAGCCGATAATCTTTTGAGGCCCGGCACGGCGGGAGGCAGGACATGAGCGAGGTGGAGACGAGCGCGTCTCCGGAGCGGCAGAAGGCGCTCGAGTACCTCACGGTGCGGGCGGAGGCGCTGACGGCGACGGAGGTCCGGGCGCGGGTGAGGGCGGCGGCCGCGGACCTCGAGGCGGCGCTGGCGGGGGTGGACGAGGCGGCGGCGCGCGCGCCCGGGCGGCCGGGGGAGTGGACGATCGCGCAGGTGGCCGACCACGTGGCGCAGACGACCATGCGGGTGGCGGCCGAGCTCGGGTGCCTGCTCGACGGGCGGCGCCCGCCCGCGCCGCCGGTCTACGCCGGCCTCACCTCGGACGGCGCGCACTGGGCGCGGTGGGCCGAGCTCGTCGAGGGCGTGCGCGCCGCGAACGCCGAGGTCGACGCGCTGCTGGGCCGGGCCGTCGCCCGCGAGCCAGCGGCCGGCGCCACGGCCCGGACGATCCTCGTCGTGAACGACGCGGCCGGGGTGCCGGAGACGTTCCCGGCCGAGCTCGGCTGGAAGGGCTACGCCATGGTCCAGCGCCTGCACCTGCGCGACCATCGCAACCAGATCCGCACCCTCCGGGCGCGGCAAGGGGGACGAGCATGAGCGATCCGATCCGCATCACCAGGACCACCACCCGGAAGGCGCGGCCGAAGGACGCCGACCTGGGCTTCGGCACCGTCTTCACCGACCACATGTTCGTGATGGACTTCGAGGAGGAGAAGGGCTGGTACGACCCCCGGGTGGAGCCCTACGGGCCGCTCGAGCTCGACCCGGCCACCGCCTTCCTCCACTACGGCCAGGGGCTGTTCGAGGGCCTCAAGGTCTTCCGCGGCCAGGACGGGCGGCTGCGGCTGTTCCGACCCCAGAAGCACGTGGAGCGGCTGAACCGCACGGCCGAGCGCATGTGCATCCCCCCGCTCGACCCCGAGCTGACGTTACGGTCGTGGACGACGCTGGTCGACGTCGATCGCGACTGGGTGCCGTCCGCGCTCGGCACCTCGCTCTACGTGCGGCCCACCATCATCGCGAGCGAGCCCTTCCTCGGCGTCCGCCCCGCGAAGGCGTACACGTACTTCGTCATCCTCTCGCCGGTGGGCGCGTACTACCCGGAGGGCATGAACCCGGTCCGGATCAAGGTCATCGACCGGTACGTGCGGGCGGTGCCGGGCGGGCTCGGCGAGGCCAAGACGGCGGCCAACTACGCGGCGAGCCTCTACGCCGCCGAGGAGGCCAAGCACGAGGGCTTCACCCAGGTGCTGTGGCTCGACGGCGTCCACCGCAAGTACATCGAGGAAGTCGGCACGATGAACATCATGCTGAAGATCGGCGACGAGGTGATCACGCCGCCGCTCGCCGGCACCATCCTCGCCGGCGTCACCCGCGACTCCGCGCTCGCGCTCGTGCGGGGGTGGGGCCTCCGGGTCTCGGAGCGGCCGGTGACGATCGACGAGGTCGTGGCGGCGGCGCACGGCGGGACGCTGGAGGAGGTCTGGGGCACCGGCACCGCCGCCGTCATCTCGCCGGTGGGCGAGCTCGCCTACCAGGGCGAGCGCATCGTGGTGAACGGCGGCCGCATCGGCCCGCTCACGCAGAAGCTCTACGACACGATCGTGGCCATCCAGTACGGCGCCGCGCCCGACACGGCGGGCTGGACGCTCGAGGTCTGAGCCGGGAGACGTCATGGCGGACTGCATCTTCTGCAAGATCCGGGACGGGCAGGTCCCCTCGACGAAGGTGTGGGAGGACGACCGCACGCTCGCGATCATGGACATCAACCCGCTCAGCAGCGGCCACACCCTCGTCCTCACGAAGGCGCATGCGGCCACCCTGTGGGACGCCGCCCCCGACGACCTGCGCGCGGCGATCACGGCGGCGCAGCGGGTGGCCACGGCGCTGCGGCAGGCGCTGAAGCCGGACGGCCTGAACATGCTCCAGGCCAACGGGGCGGCGGCCTTCCAGTCGGTGCCGCACTACCACCTGCACCTGATTCCCCGGTGGACCAACGACGGCAAGGGCTTCGACTGGCCGCTCGTGGCCGGGGACCGGGCGCAGATCACCGCGGTCGCCGAGCGGATCCGGGGCGCGCTGGAGGCCGGTCGATGACGGCGCCGGCGGCCGGGCGCACCGTGCGCATCGTGGTCGCCAAGCCCGGGCTGGACGGCCACGACCGCGGGGCCAAGGTCGTCGCGCGCGCGCTGCGCGACGCCGGGTTCGAGGTGATCTACACCGGGCTCCACCAGACCCCGGAGCAGGTCGTGGCCACCGCCGTCCAGGAGGACGCCGACGCCATCGGGCTCAGCGTCCTCTCGGGGGCCCACAACTACCTCTTCAAGCGGGTGCTCGAGCTCCTGCGCGAGCAGGGGGCCGACGACGTCGTCGTGTTCGGCGGCGGCATCATCCCGCCCGAGGACGTCGCCGCGCTGAAGGCGATGGGCGTCAAGGAGATCTTCACGCCCGGGACCTCGACGCAGGACATCATCCGCTTCGTCCGCGACCACGTCCGCGCGGCGGTGTGATGGACTTCGAGCTGACGGCCGAGCAGCGGCAGATCCGGGCGGCGGCCCGCGAGTTCGCCGAGGCGGAGCTGGGCGACCGGATCGCGCCGTACGACGCGCGGCACGAGTTCCCGTGGCCGATCGTCCGGAAGCTGGCGCCGCTCGGCTTCCTCGGCGTGCTGGTCCCGGAGGAGTACGGCGGGGCCGGGCTCGACCACGTCTCCTACGCGCTCGTCGTGGAGGAGCTGAACCGCGGCGACGCCTCCGTGGGCATCACGATGTGGGCCCACAACTCGCTGGCCACGAACCACATCGCGCTCTTCGGCTCGCCCGAGCAGAAGCGCCGCTGGCTGCCGCGGCTGGCCACGGGCGAGGTGCTGGGCGCCTGGGGACTCACGGAGCCGGGGTCGGGGTCGGACGCGGCCGCGCTCCGCACGCGGGCGGCACCGTGCGACGGCGGCTGGGTCCTCGACGGCAGCAAGGCGTTCATCACGAACGCGTCGGTGGGCGGGCTGGCGGTGGTGATGGCGCGCACGGAGCCGGAGAAGGCCGGGGCGCGCGGCATCTCCGCGTTCGTCGTCGAGAAGGACACCCCGGGCTTCGCCGCCGGCCGGCCCTACCGCAAGCTCGGCCTCCACGCCTCCGACACCGCCGAGCTCGTCCTCGAGGGCGTGCGCGTGCCCGCCGACCACCTGCTCGGCGGGCGCGGCGAGGGGTTCGTGCAGGCCATGCAGGTGCTGGAGGGCGGGCGCATCGCGATGGCGGCGATGGCCGTCGGCATCGCCCAGGCGGCGCTGGACCAGTCGGTCCGGTACATGAAGCAGCGCACGGCCTTCGGCAAGACGCTCGCCGAGTTCAACGGGCTGCAGGGGATGATCGCCGACGTGGCCACCGACGTCGAGGTGGCCCGCCTGCTCACCCTGCGGGCGGCGTGGCTGAAGGACGCGGGCCGCCCGGCCCGGCACGCGGCGGCGATGGCCAAGCTCTTCGCCTCGGAGGCGGCCATGCGGGCGGCGACCCGGGCCGTCCAGATCCACGGCGGCGCGGGCTACATCACGGAGTTCCCCGTCGAGCGGATCTTCCGCGACGCGAAGCTGACCGAGATCGGCGAGGGCACCTCCGAGGTGCAGCGGCTCGTCATCGCCCGGGAGATCCTCCAGCTCGCGTGACGCCGTCCATCCTCGTCGAGGGCGTCGCCAAGCGCTACGCGACGGCGTCCGGTCCCGTCGAGGCCCTCCGCGAGGTCTCGCTCAGCGTCGACCCCGGGGAGTTCTGCACGCTGATCGGCCCCTCCGGCTGCGGCAAGTCCACGCTCCTCGGCATGGTGGGCGGGCTCGTCCCGCCCGACGGGGGCCGCGTGCTGGTGGCCGGGCGCCCCGTGAGCGGCCCCGACCCGGGGCGGGTCGCCAGCGTCTTCCAGGATCCCGGCCTCTTCCCGTGGCGCACGACGCTCGAGAACGTCGAGCTCGGGCTCGAGCTGCAGGGGGTGCCGGCCGCGCGCCGGCGCCAGGTGGCGACGGACCTGCTGGAGCCGCTGGGGCTGCGGGACTTCGCGCGCAAGTACCCGCGCGAGCTCTCGGGCGGGATGCGCCAGCGGGTGGCGATCGGGCGGGCCCTCGCCATCGACGCGCCGATCGTGCTCATGGACGAGCCGTTCGGCGCCCTCGACGAGCAGACGCGGCTCCTGATGGGCGAGTGGCTCCTGGACATCTGGCGGCGGACGCGCAAGACGGTCCTCTTCGTCACCCACAGCCTGCACGAGGCGCTGGCCCTGTCCACGCGCGTGGTCGTGATGACGGCGCGCCCCGGCCGGATCAAGAGCGTGCTCGGTGTCGACATGCCGTATCCCCGAGCCATGGACTCCGCGGAGATGGTCGCCCTGCGCGCCGGGCTCTGGGCGGAGATCCGCGAGGAGTCGCTGCGCGCGATGCAATGATGCGGGCCGGCCGCATCGCGCTCCTGCGCCTCGCCATCCTGGCCGCGGCCCTCGCCGCGTGGGAGGCGGCGGCGCGGGCGGCCAGCCCGCTCCTCTACGTGCCGCCGTCCGCGGTCGTGCCCGCGCTCGGCCGGCTGCTCACCCTCGAGTCCTATCCCGACCTGCCCGCCAGCCTCGCCCTCACCGTTCGCGAGATCGCCGTGGCCTACGGCCTCGCCATCGCGGCCGGCCTCGCCTGCGGCTTCGCGCTCGGCCTCAACCGCCTCCTCGGCCGGGCCTTCGGGCCGATCCTGGCCGCCCTCTACGCGGTGCCGGCCGTCGTCTGGTATCCCTCGCTGATGCTGTTCTTCGGTCTCGACGCGGCCTCGAAGATCGCCTTCGGCTTCCTGCTGGGATTCTTTCCCATCGCCCTGGCCGTGCTGGCGGGGATCCGCCAGGTGAGCCCGCAGCTCGTCACGGTCGCGCGGGCGTTCGGCGCGCGGCCGCCGACGGTGTTCGTCAAGGTGATGGTGCCGGCCATGCTGTTCACGCTCGTCGGCGGCCTGCGCACCGGGCTGGCGCTCACCGTGGTCGGCGTCATCGTCGGCGAGATCCTGGGCTCGAAGGCGGGGATGGGCGCGCTGATCAACCACGCCTACGGCCTCTTCCGCACGGCCGACTACGTGGCGCTCGTGCTGGTGACGGTCGCGCTCGTCGTCGCCTCCGACGCGCTCGCCAGCCTCGTGGAGCGCCGGGCCGGGCGCTGGACCGAGTCGTGAGCCCGGGCCGCCCGGCCGTCCTCGGGCTGCAGGCGGTCAGTGTGGGCGCGCTCCTGGGCGCGTGGGAGACGGCGGCGCGGGCGGGGTGGGTGGACCCGCTGTTCGTGCCGGCGCCGAGCGCGGTGGCGGCGGCCTTCGCCGGGGTCGGCGCGCCCGCCCTCGCGGGCCTCGGCGACACCCTGGCCAAGACGGCGCTGGCCTACGTCCTGGCCGTCGTGGGCGGGGTCGGCCTCGGCCTCCTGATCGGCTCGCTGCGCCTGCTGCGCGACGTGCTGAGCCCGTTCGTCATCGCGCTCTACGGGATGCCGAAGATCCTCGTCCTGCCGTGGATCGTCCTGCTGCTTGGCTACGGCCCGACCCCGGCCGTGGTGTACGGGACGATCCACGGCCTCTTCCCGATCCTCGTGCTCGTCATCGGCGGCGTCCGGGACGTGGACCGCAACCTCGTGACGGTGGCCCGGGCGTTCGGCGCCACGCCGTGGCAGCTCTACTGGAAGGTCGTCCTGCCCGCCATCGTCCCCACGGTGATCGCCGGCATGCGGCTCGGGATCGTCTTCTGCCTGCTCGGCGTGCTCGTCGTCGAGATGTTCGCGGGCGTGCGCGGCATGGGCCACGTGCTCGGCGCGCTGGCCAACGGGTTCCGGGCGCCCGAGCTGTTCGCGGCGACGGCGCTCGTCTCCGCCGCGTCGATCGTCATCGTGCTCGGCCTCGACGCCGTCAACGAGCGTCTCTCGCGCTGGCGCGGCTGAGCCGGGCGCGGCCCGGCGCTGACCAGATTGTCAAGGCCGGCGGGATGAATCCTGACCACCGACCGGGGCGGCCACCGCAGAATCTGCTGTTTTTTCGGGGTTTCGGGGGCTGGAACGTCCCTTGCCTCTTTCCCCCGCCGACGACAGCAACGCCGGCCGGGCCGGCGGAAAAGGGGGCAGGGACGATGGCGACGGTGGCGGAGCATCCCGTGAAAAGCACGAAGCGGTCCGGGCGGCGCCGGCAGGTGGAAGCGCCGCGCATCGTGACCGTGTACATCGCCGACGACGGCGACATCCGGCACACGCGGTGCGAGTCGCGCATCGCGTTCATGGGCGTGCGCGGCCGCCAGGAGCTCGACTTCTACTGCTGGACCTGCCGGGAGCACGTGACGCTTCCCGAGCTCGTCCTCGCCGACATCCCGCAGCGCGCGTCCGCGCGCTGACCGCTCTCGCCGTCCGTCACGCGGGCGTCCGCCGTCCCCGGCCGGCGGACGCCGGCGCCCCGTCACTCCGGCGCGGGCGCCTGCAGGCGGGAGCGCCGCACCCGGGCCTGCACGTCGCGCACGACGTCCCGGTCCAGGGTCACGTCCACCTCGTGGTGCTCCACGTCCCAGTGGCCCACCGTCGAGAGCCAGCCGAAGACCCGGCGCCGGACGGGCACGAGCCGCCGGCCGCGATAGACGAGGTGACGGTCGGCCGCGGCCCCGACCCGGCGCGACTCCTCGACCTCCCGGCCGCAGAGCGCCAGGACCTCGTCGTACGTCGTCACCCCGGGCTTCAGGCGCGCCAGCGTGTCGGCGTCGAGCACGGTGCCCGTCTGGCGGACGCGCGGGGGCTCGGCGGCCCGGCCGAACTGCAGGCGCCCACTCAGCCGCCGGCTCAGCCGCTCCGCCGCGGTGCGGACGAGCACGGCGGCGACGTTGCCGAGCACGAAGAAGAGGGCGGGGATCAGCACCGGCGCCCACGACTGGAGCCCCGTGAAGTACCCGAACTGCACGGTGAGCGCCTGCGCGGCCCGGCCCTCGGACCGGTCGAGGAAGAGGGTGACCGTCTCCGTGCTGTCGCGCGTCTCGCTCAGCTGCCGGCGCGCGGCGCCCGGCGTCAGCTCGTCGATCTTCAGTCGCTCCGCCTCGGCGAAGTCGATGAGCAGCTGCGCCGGATCCTCCGCGAGCGGGACCACGCGGTCGCGGTGCTCCAGGTACAGCGGGAACACCGCGCGGTGCCGCACCTCGTTGAAGGACAGGACCATCCGGTGGCGCGGCCCCCACAGCGTCCGCTCCACCCACGTGTCGGGCTTGGCCTTCAGCAGGCCGCGCGCCTGCATCTGCAGGCTGACGAGGAACGTGCGGTTGACGAAGCGCGGGTCCCAGGGGATGCGCACCCACGTCGCGGGGGGCGTGAGGCCGAGCGGCCCGGCGTCGCGGATGAACGTGACGAAGGGGGCGCCGCCGTCGAGGGGCACCCGGCTGCGCTCGTCGCCGTAGAGGTGCTGAGCGCCCAGCGCCAGCCGGCCCGACTCGATGACGGTGTAGCCGCGCGCGGTCACGTAGCGCTCGAGGCCCGCGTCGGGCGGCCCGGAGCCCGGGGCGGGCGACACCGCGGTCGGCCAGAGCAGGTGCAGGTCCTGCTCGAGACCCGCCGCGCTCCGCGCCGGCGGCACCGCCACCGAGAACAGGACCTCGACGAGGACCGGCCCCAGCGCGGGGGTCACGTCGGCCCGCACGAAGAGCGGCCCGATCGCGAACGCGGGATGCGGTCGCGAGGCGAGGAACAGCTGGCCGTGGGCGGCGGCGGGGGCGCCGGCGACCAGCGCCGCCGCCAGGACCCACGCCCGCCAGGTCATGTCGAGAGCTTCACCGGGGTGAACTCTCGGCTGACGTGCTCGGCGATGGGCAGCTTCTTCTTGAGCAGCCCGTGCTCGAGGAGCGTGGTCTGGATCGCCTCGAGCGCCTGCATGCTGATCTGCCCGTCGGCGGGCAGCAGCGTGCCGGAGATCTCGTGCGCCTTCATCACCGCCTCCGGCGACCAGCCGATCCCCTTCGCCACCGCCTCGACGACCTCCTTGGGCTTCTCGCGCATGAGCGCGAGCCCCCGGAACATCGCCCGCTGGGCCTTCCGGATCGTGTCGGCCTGCCGGCGGATGGCGTCCTCCGACGCGTACTGGATCTGGCTGATCCACATCGGCGTCACCCGGTCCAGGCGCATCAGCACGCGCGACTTGCCCGCCAGCTCGGTGACGGCACCGCCGTCCCCCCACACGTAGGCCGCGATCTCCTTGCGGGCGAGCGCGGCGAGCTGGGCGTCGAGGCCGCCCAGGCCCACGACCTTGATGTCCCGGTCCGGGTCCCACCCCTCGTTCCGGGCGAGCATGCGGGCGAAGACCCACGTGGTGGCTCCCGCGCGCGTGACCCCGATCGCCTTGCCCTTGAGGTCGGCCACGGCGCGCACGTCGGGGGCGACGTTCAGCGTGAAGTGGTTGCCCTCGGTGTGCGTGGCGATCATCTTGATCGGCGAGCCCGCCTCGCGGAACACGAGGATGTCGGTGCTGCCCGTGACGCCGACCAGCACGTCGCCGGCGAGCACGGCCTTCAGCAGATCGGGGCCGCCCCGGAAGGGGATGTACTCGGCGGCGAGGCCCTCCTGGCCGAAGTAGCCCCGGTCGAGGGCGACGAGGATCGGCCCGGCCATGGCGTAGTCGCCCAGCACGGCGCTGCCGATCTTGACCGCGGTCCGCTGCTGCGCCCGGACGCGGCCGGGCGCGCCGACGGCGAGGGCGCCGGCGGCGGTGGCGAGGAAGTGGCGGCGGCTGATCGACGGCATCGCGTGCCTCCTTGCGACGGCGGGCGAACCGGCCTCGCTTGACACCGTCCCGGCTTTTTCCTACGGTGAGCCCGACCTTCCATGGCCGGGCTGATGCCGCGATCGTACAACCTCGCCTGCGTCCGCGACAAACGGCCGTGACCGCGAGCCCCGTCGACTACCGTGCCGCCGACGGCGTCGGCTGGATCACGCTGCACCGCCCGGACGTCCTCAACGCGCTCGACACCGCGCTGGCGGCCGCGCTCGCCGACGCGGCGGAGACGGCGGCCGCCGACCCCGCCCTCTTCGCGGTGGTGGTCCGGGGCGCCGGCCGCGCCTTCTGCTCCGGCATGGACCGCACGGCGCTGGCCGCGGGCACGATCGGCGAGCCGTTCTACCGGCACTGGATCCGGGCGCTGAACTGTCTCGAGGACATGCCGCACGTCAGCCTGGCCGTGCTCCACGGCTACGCCATCGGCGGCGGCCTGCAGCTGGCGCTGGCCTGCGACCTGCGCATCGCGACCACCGAGGCCGTGCTCGGCCTCGGCGCCTCCCGCCACGGCATCATCCCGGACGGCGCGGTGCTGCGCCTCGCCCGCGTGGTGGGCCTCGGCCGCGCCAAGGAGCTGGCGCTGCTGAACGAGGACGTGACACCGGCGGCGGCGCTGGCGATCGGGCTCGTCGGCCGCGTCGTCCCGCCCGGCGAGGTCGAGGCGGCGGTGACGGCGGTCGTCGCGCGGCTGCGCCACCAGGCGCCGACGGCGAACGCCCACATCAAGCGGCTCCTCCACGACTCGTTCCACCGCGACCCGCGGGCCGCCGTCGAGGACGTGCTCGCCGCGCAGCGCGACTGCATGGCCTCGTGGGAGACGGCGGAGGCGAACCGCGCCTGGCAGGAGCGCCGCGAGGCCGTCTTCTTCCCGCCCCCCGCGGCCCGGGACTGAGGGCGGACGTGGACGAGCGCGGCCTCGAGCGCCGGGCGGCGAACTGGGCGCCGCTGACGCCGCTGACCTTCCTGCAGTGGGCGGCGCGCGTGTACCCGGACCGGACGGCGGTGATCCACGGCGAGCAGACGTTCACGTACGCCGAGCTCCAGGCGCGCTGTCGCCGGCTCGCCTCCGCCCTCGCGCGGCGGTCCATCGGGCGCGGCGACACCGTGGCCGTCATGGCGCCGAACGTGCCGGCGATGCTCGAAGCCCACTACGGCGTGCCGATGGCCGGCGCCGTCCTGAACGCGCTCAACTACCGGCTGGACGCGCGCAGCATCGCGTTCATCCTGGAGCACGGCGAGGCCCGCCTCCTCATCACCGACCGCGAGTTCTCGCCGACGATCGAGGCGGCGCTCCGGCTCCTCGGCCGGCCGATCCCGGTGATCGACATCGACGACCCGCTGCACGAGGGCGGCCGGCGCCTGGGCGAGAAGGACTACGAGGCGTTCCTCGCCGAGGGCGACCCCGCGCTCGACTTCGGCCCGCCGGAGGACGAGTGGCAGGCGATCTGCCTGCTCTACACCTCGGGGACCACGGGCGATCCCAAGGGCGTCGTCTACCACCACCGCGGCGCCTACCTGAACGCGCTCGGCAACGCCCTCACGTTCGGGCTGTCGCCGCGCACCGTCTACCTCTGGACGCTGCCGATGTTCCACTGCAGCGGCTGGACGTACACGTGGGCGGTGACCGCCGTCGGCGGCACGCACGTCTGCCTGCGCCGCGTGGACCCCGCGCTGATCTTCCCCGCCATCGCGCGGCACGGCGTCACCCACATGTGCGGCGCCCCCGTCGTGATGACGATGCTCATCCACGCCCCCCAGGACGTGAAGGTCCGGTTCGACCACGTCGTGGAGATGGCCACCGGCGGGGCGGCTCCGCCCTCGACGGTGATCGCGGCCATGGAGGCCATGGGCTTCCGGGTCACGCACCTCTACGGGCTCACCGAGACCTACGGGCCGGCCACGGTGTGCGCCTGGCAGCCGGGGCGGGAGGGCTTGCCCGTCGACGCCCGCGCCGCCGAGATGGCCCGGCAGGGCGTGAACTACCCCACGCTCGAGGGGATGATGGTCGCCGATCCGGCGACCCTGGCGCCGGTGGAGCGCGACGGCGCCGCCCTGGGCGAGGTGATGCTGCGGGGCAACACCGTCATGAGGGGCTACCTCAAGAACCCCCGCGCCACCGAGGCGGCCTTCGCGGGCGGCTGGTTCCACTCCGGCGACCTCGCCGTCTGGCATCCCGACGGCTACATCGAGATCAAGGACCGCTCGAAGGACGTCATCATCTCCGGCGGCGAGAACATCTCCTCGCTCGAGATCGAGGAGCAGCTCTACCGTCACCCCGCCGTCATGGAGGCGGCGGTGGTGGCGCGGCCCGACCCGAAGTGGGGCGAGACGCCGTGCGCATTCGTGACCCTCAAGCCGGGGGCGACGGCGACGGCCGACGAGATCGTCGCCTTCCTGCGCGACACCCTCGCCCACTACAAGGTGCCCCGCCACGTGGTCTTCGGGCCCCTGCCCAAGACCTCGACCGGCAAGATCCAGAAGTTCGTCCTGCGCGAGCGGGCCAGGGACCCTCGCTGAGCGCGCTCGCCGCCCGGTTCGCCTTCGCCGACCGGGGCACCGACCTCGGCACCGAGGTCCGGGCCGGCCTCGCCACCTTCATGGTCATGGCCGACATCGTCTTCGTGAACCCCGCCTGCTGGGCTACGCCGGCGTGCCGGGCCTGGAGGGCCGGGGGCTGCCGTTCGCGCCGACCCTCACGGTGACCTGCCTCACCGCCGGCCTCCTCTCGATCGCCATGGGGCTGCTCACCAACTACCCGCTCGCCCTGGCGCCCGGCATGGGGCTCAACGCCGTGGTGGCGTTCGAGCTGGTGGCCGGGCGGGGGCTCTCGTGGCCGGAGGCGATGACGATCGTGCTCCTCGAGGGGCTGGTCATCGCGGCCCTGGTGGTGACGCGGTTCCGGGAGGCGGTGATGGAGGCGGTGCCCCTCGCGCTCAAGCGCGCGATCGGTGGCGGGATCGGGCTCTTCATCGCCTTCATCGGCTTCTACACCGCCGGCTTCGTCGTGAAGCCCGCGACCGGCCCGCTGCCGGTGGCGCTGGGGCCGATGCAGGACCTGCCCATGGTGGTCTTCGTGGTCGGCTTCCTGCTCACGGCGTGTCTCATGGCGCGGCGCGTGCCGGGCGCCCTCCTGCTCGGCATCGTGCTGAGCACGGCGCTCGCGGTCGTGCTGAACGGCACGCTCGCCGGCTGGCAGGGCTTCGCGACGCCGGGGGCGGCCCGGCGGCCGGCCGCCATCGTCCAGGCCCCGGACGTCTCCACCTTCGGCCGGCTGGACTTCGGGGTCGTGGCCCGGCTCGGGATCGTGGCCACCGTGCTCGTGACGTTCGCCCTCATGCTGAGCGACTTCTTCGACACGATGGGCACCGTCATCGGCGTCGCCGGCAAGGGCGGCTTCCTCGACGCCC
>JAICGY010000059.1 GCA_025922915.1 Candidatus Methylomirabilota bacterium
CCGGAGGCGGCGGACAGGCTGCGGTCCCTGCTGGAGAAGAAGCTGACCGCCGACAATGCGGTGCAGATCGCGACCCTCAACAACCGCGACCTGCAGGCCGTCTACAGCGAGCTGGGGCTCGCGCAGGCGGATGTGGTCCAGGCCGGGCTCTTCCGGAACCCGATGCTCGACGCCGCGGTGCTGTTTCCCCTGTCGGGGACCCGGCCGGATCTCCAGCTCGGCGCGGTCGTCGGGTTTCTCGACGCGCTGTACATACCGCTCCGGAAGCGAGTGGCCGCCGCCCGGTTCGAGGAGGCCAAGCTCCGGGTGACCGGAGCCGTGCTCGACTTCGCGGCCAAGGTCCGCTCCGCGTTCTACGTGCATCAGGCGAATGAGCAGCTGCTGGAGCTCCGGCAGAGCATCGTGCAGGCGCTGACCGCATCGTTCGAGGTGAGCCGGCGGCTGCACGACGCGGGCAACATCTCCGACCTCGATCTGGCCCGGGACCGGGCTGTCACGGAGGCCTCGAGGCTGGCGCTCAGGTCGTCGGAGATGGCGGCCCGTGAGAGCCGGGAGCAGCTCAACAGCCTGATGGGCCTGTGGGGCCGACAGACCGGCTGGGAGATCGATGGCCGGCTGCCCGACGTTCCCACCGAGCCCATGGCGGTGGACGGCATCGAGCAGGCGGCGCTCACCGGGAGCCTCGATCTCGCGCACGCGCGGCAGCGCATCGTCGCCGCCGCCGAGCAGCTGGGATACCGGAGAGCGACCGCTCTGGTTCCGGAGACGGAGGTGGGGGTGGAGGCCGAGAGAGAAGAGGGCTGGAAAGTCGGGCCGACGCTCTCCGTTCCGCTCCCGCTCTTCGATCAGGGACAGGCGCGGGTCGGACGGGGCCTGGCGGAGCTGCGGCGGGCCCGGCAGGAGTACTACGCGCTGGCCGTCCGCATCCGGTCGACGGCGCGGGCCGTCCGCGACCGCATGCTGGGCGCGCGGGACCGGGCCCGGTACTACCGGGACATCGTGCTGCCGCTGCACGAGCGGATCGTCAACGAGGCGCAGCTCCAGTACAACGCGATGCAGATCGGGATCTTCCAGCTGGTCCGGGACCGCGAGCAGCAGATCGAGGCCGCCGTCGCCTACGTCGAGGCGCTGCGCGAGTACTGGACCGCCCGCGTGGACCTGGCGCAGGTCCTGAGTGGCCGGCTGCCGATCGCGAACGGCCTCCGGGAGAGCGGGATGGGCGGTGGAGGAATGAGAGTGAAGGAGGGCACGGATGAGCAGTGAGATGTCTCGGCGGCAGATCCTGGGGATCGGTGCCGCCTCGCTCGCCAGCGGCGTCGCCTGGCCAGGAGAAGCGCGGGCGGCCGCGCATGGCGCAGCGCCTCACCACCCCGGACAACCGCCCGGAGACCGTGACCCCAGTCGTCCGTACTGGCAGCCGACATACAGCGGGGGCGCCATCGATGTCGCGGCCCTGCCGCCCGGATTGCCCGGACAGCACTACCGGCCGGTCGTCGTCCCGAACGGCGCCGCGCTGCCCTTCAAGGTGGTCGACGGCGTCAAGGTCCTTCATCTGATCGTGCACGAGGTGGATCACGCGTTCGACCCGGGACTGCGCGCGAGGTGCTGGGGATTCAACGGACGCGTGAACGGCAGCGTGATCGAGGCGGTGGAGGGCGAGCGGATCCGGATCTACGTGACGAACCGGCTTCCCGTCGCCACCTCGATCCACTGGCACGGCCTCTACCTGCCGAACGGGATGGACGGCGTGGGAGGGCTCACGCAGCCGTACATCAAGGCCGGAGAGACGGCCAGGTACGAGTGGACGCTCCGGCAGCACGGGACCTTCATGTTCCACTCCCATCACGACGAGATGACACAGATGGGCATGGGCCTGATCGGCATGTTCGTCGTCCACCCGCGGAATCCCTCGCCCGACCAGCGCGTGGACCGTGACTTCTCGCTGATGATCAGCGAGTGGGCGGTGGAACCGGGAACGGCGCGCCCGAACACGCTGGAGATGACCGACTTCAACATCCTGACGATCAACGGCAAGGTCTTCCCCTCGACCGCGCCGCTGGTGTGCCGGACCGGCGACAGGGTCCGGCTTCGTCTCGGCAACCTGGGCGCCACCCATCACCACCCCATGCACATCCACGGGCATCACTTCCGGATCGCGGCGACGGACGGAGAGGCCATCCCGCTGTCGGCTCAGTGGCCGGAGACGACGGTGCTGGTCGCCGTGGGCCAGACACGGACCGTGGAGTTCATCGCCGATGCTTCCGGCGACTGGCCCTTCCACTGCCACATGACCCACCACGTCATGAACCAGATGGGACACGGGTTCCCGAACATGGTGGGGATGAACCCGGCGGGGCTGGACGAGAAGATCCGATCCCTGCTGCCGGCGTACATGACCCACGGTCACACCGGGATGGACATGGGCAAGATGGCCGAGGTCATGCCGTATCCCCGGAACACCATCTCCATGAAGGGCGCCACCGGACCGTTCGGGGACTACATCTCCATGGGCGGCCTGTTCACCATCCTCAGGGTCCGGGACCGCCTGACGAGCTACGACGAGGACCCCGGGTGGTACCAGCACCCGCCCGGGACCGTGGCCCTGAAGGCCAGCGAGGCGGACCTCGCGCGAGACGGGATCGACGTGAACGAGCCCATGACCGAAGGCGGCGCGCCCTCCGCTCCACCCCCGCCCAGCCAGCCCACACCGAGTGGTGGTGGCCATCGCCACTGACATGCGAGAGGTAGCCGGACGTGGACCGCAGGTCGGCTGGCTGAGCGTCGCCGGGTCAGCGGACGGGCAGGTACCCGTGGGACATCAGGATGCGCGCTCCTTCGTCCGACTGGACGAACTCCACGAAGGCCCTGGCCGAGACCGGGAAGCTGGCGTCACGCCAGACGAGCCCCAGGGTCTTGATGAAGGGGTACCGGCCGGTCGCGATGTTCTCCAGGGACGGGGCGACCCCGTCGATGGAGAGCGCCCTGATCGGGAGCCGCTCGATGGTCATCACGCCGAGATCGGACAGTCCGAGGGCGAACGGCACGGTGAGGAGCGCTTCGTGCATCGCCGGCTCGCTGTAGAGCACGGTCCGGTGGCTCGCATTCGAACCCGCCGCATACGCTTCCCCGAACCCTGGGAGGTTCTCCTTCAGGCTGGCCACCGAGCTGTCCCCGTCCTCGCGCGTGAGCAGCGCGAGCTCGCGGCCGCCGCTCCACAGTCGCCTCGTGCCCCGGTAGAGGCCCACCAGGTCGTCTCTGGTCAGCACGATGTCCGGAACGTCCGGGTCCGCTCCGATGATCACCGCGGTCCTGGCATACGGCAGAAAGCTGAGCCCGAGCCCTTGCTCGGCCGGGCGAAGAGGACGCGACACCAGGCCGACGTCGATGGCCCCGGCCACCGTGAGGGCCACGCCGTTGGTGGAGCCGACTGTCTGGAGTCGAATCGCGATCTCCGGGCGCCGCTGCGTGAAGGCCCGCGCGAGGACGCGGGTGAGCGGGACATTGGCATCGCAGCCGGCAAAGGTCAGGGTCTCGGCCGCCGGCTCGCCCCGGGCGTTCCGCGTGGCCGAGACCGCCATCAACCAGGACAGGAACACGAGCACAGCGATGAGGCCCACGCGAGTCATGGCTGCCGCGTCCAGTCCCCCGGCAGGGCGCGATCGTCCGCCGACAGCCGAGTCACGCTCTGCCTGCGGGCATGCGCAGGAACCGTGCGTTGATCGCCACGATCACCGTCGAGAGAGACATGAAGATCGCGCCGACCGCGGGCGTGAGCAGGACACCGACCGGGGCGAGGACGCCGGCCGCCAGCGGAATCGCCACGATGTTGTAGCCCGTCGCCCACCAGAGGTTCTGGACCATCTTCCGGTAGGTCGCCCGCGCGAGCGAGACGATGGCCACCACGTCCCGGGGGTCGCTCCGCACCAGCACGATGTCGGCCGACTCGATCGCCACGTCCGTGCCCGCCCCGATCGCGATGCCGACGTCGGCCTCCACCAGCGCCGGCGCGTCGTTGACCCCGTCGCCGATCATCCCAACCCGGAGTCCCCGCGCCTTGACCTCGCGGATCTTCACCGCCTTCTCGTGGGGCAGCACCTCGGCGAAGAAGTCGTCGAGGGCCAGCTCCCCGGCCACCCACTGTGCGACGGCGCGGGCATCCCCCGTCAGCATCATCACCTGGATCCCCATCCGCTTGAGGGCGGCCAGCGCCTCCCGCGACTCGGCACGGATGACGTCGGCGAGGGCGATCGCGCCCCGGACCTCGTCGTCCACGAGAACGTAGACCACGGTCTTGCCCTGCCGGGCCACCTCGAGAACGCGCCGATCGTCGACCTGGAGCCCTCGCTCCTTCAGGTAGCCCGGGCTGACCACCTTGACCGCCTCGCCTTCCACCACGGCCTCGGCGCCCTTGCCCGGGATCGCCTTGAAACCCTCGGGCGCCGGGAAGGCGATCCCCCGCTCCTGGGCGCCACGAACGACTCCGGCCGCGATCGGGTGCTCGGACTGGCTTTCCAGGCTCGCCGCCAGCCGCAAGATCTCGTCGGGCTTCCCCCGGTCGAGCGGGATCACGTCGCTGACCCCGAAGCGGCCTTCGGTCAGCGTGCCCGTCTTGTCGAACACGATGGCCTGGAGATTCCGGGCGGCCTCGAACGCCGAGCGATCGCGGATGAGCAGGCCGTGGCCGGCCGACAGCGCCGTCGAGACTGCCACCACCAGCGGGACCGCCAGGCCGAGCGCGTGCGGGCAGGCGATGACCATCACCGTCACCATGCGGCCCAGCGCGAAGTTGAACGTCGAGTCCATCAGGAGCCAGGCCGCCAGCGTCAGGCCCCCGACCGAGAGCGCGATGACCGTCAGCCACAGCGCCGCACGGTTCGCCAGGTCCTGGGAGCGCGAGCGCGACTCCTGCGCGCGGCGCACCAGCTCGATCACCTGGGCCAGGTAGGTCTCGTCCCCGGTCTTCTGGACCTCGACCGTCACCGCCGCTTCGCCGTTGATCGCGGCGGCGATGACCCGGTCGCCCTCGCCCTTCTCGACCGGACGGCTCTCGCCGGTCAGCATGGCCTCGTTGACGGTGGTCAGCCCCTGCACGATCACGCCATCCGTCGGGATCTTCTCGCCGGGCTTCACGAGCACGCGGTCACCCTTGGTCAGCTCGGTGACGGGGACGTCCTCGGTACTGCCGTCCGGCTGCAGCCGGTGGGCATCCGCGGGCATGAGCCGGACCAGCTCCTCGAGCGCTCGCGAAGCACCCATGACCGAGCGCATCTCGATCCAGTGGCCGAGGAGCATGACGTCGATCAGGGTGGCCAGCTCCCAGAAGAAGCCCTCGCCGGGCAGCCCGAACACGACCAGCGTGCTGGAGCCCCAGGCCACCGAGATGGCCAGGCTGATCAGCGTCATCATCCCCGGGCGGCCCCGCCCGAGCTCCTCGAGGAGGCCGCGCAGGAACGGCCAGCCCCCGTAGAAGAAGATGACGCTCGCGAGGACGAACTGCAGGACGTCGCTCCCCGGGAAGGCCCAGGCCTCGCGCACGCCGAGGAGCTCCTGGATGAGGGGCGTCAGCAGCAGCACCGGCACCGTGAGCACGAGCGAGACCCAGAAGCGCCAGCGGAAGTCGGCCACCATGTGAGCGTGGTGGCCGCCGTCCGGCTGCTTTCCCCTGCGGGGGGAGGCATGAGGGCCGTGCGCGGGATGCTCGCGGATCGCGGGCCGCGCGTGCTCGGCCGGCGGGCGGCCGGGCTGGACGTCGTTCACGGCTGGCGCCCTCCCTCGTCTACACGCCGTGGGCGATGGTTGGAGTGCGCCCTCGGCCTACTTCTTGTCCGGCGTGCCGGGCGGCGTGGCGCTCGGCGTGCCGTTCATCATGTCGGCCATGTGGCGCTGCATCTCGGCCATGTGCTGCATCATCTGCGACATCCGCTGGCGCATCACCTGCCTGTCAGGGTCGGCACCGCCCATGCCCCCCATCATGCCCGGCCCCCGCCCCATCATGCCGTGCATCTGCCCCATCATGCCGCTCATCCGCTCCATCAGCTCGGCCATCTGCGTCGTCTGCTCGGGCGTGAGCTGGCCCTCTCGCAGCCTCTCGGCCATGTCCTGCAGCATGCCCTGCATCTGCTGCATCATCCCCTGCATCTGCATGCCGGCGCCCATGCCGGGGCGGCCCTGCATGCCCCCTCGCGTCCCGGGCCCCATCGTGCTACCCGGACCCACCTGACCGCCCGGGCTCGTCTGACCGCCCGGGCCCATCTGTGCCCCGGCGAGAACGGGAACGAACGCGACCGCCAGCACCACGACCCCTGCCGCGATCATTCGCCTGGTCATTGCTGCACTCCTCTCGTTGTTGAGCTCAGGATGCCGCCTGCACGGCGGCTCTCCGGACCGAAACTTCTCTCATGTGCCGCGCCCGTTCACCGGGCCGGCAGGTGCTGGTGCTGGTGCCGGTGCTCGATCGTGACGCGCCGGCCCGCGCGCAGCACCTCCATGGCGACCACGTCTCCCTCCCGCAGCCGGCCGAGCCGATCCAGGACCTGCTGGTGCCCCTCGAGGGTCACGACCGGAACCCCGTCCACTGCCAGCAGGATGTCCCCGCCCAGGATCACGGACCGCTCGCCGACCTGGGCTTGCACGAATCCTCCGCGGAGGCCCGCGGTGGCGGCCGGGGAACCCCGGGCGACCCGCTCGATCAGGAATCCCCCTGGCTCGGGGACGTTCAAGGCCCTCGCGAGGTCGCCCGCGACGACGCTGCCGCTGATGCCGGACCAGAAGCCTGGTCGCTCGAGCAGGAGCCGGCGGGCAACATTGCTGGTCACCGCAAATCCGAGGCCCTCCGAGCCGCCCGAGCGCGACACCAGATTGCTGACGATCCCGATGACCTCGCCGGCCATGCTGAACATCGGGCCACCGGAGTTACCGCTGTTGATGGCGGCATCGGTCTGGAAGAACTCCGCCAGCCGCAGGCTACCGTGCAGCATCCCCGGTTGGCGGCGGCGGGCACTGACGTGGCCGACCGTCAGCGTGTGGGACATCCCGTACGGGGCGCCGACGACGAAGACGGGGTCGCCAACCTCGACGCGATCCGATTCACCGAGCGTTGCCGGATCGATGCCTGGAGGCACGGAGACGAGCTGAAGCAGGGCCACGTCGGCTTCCGTCTCGGACGCCAGCACGCGGCTCGGGACCCGCAGGCCGTCGCTGAATTCCACCAGGATTTCGTCGGCGGCCTGGACGACGTGCGCGGCTGTCATGACCTTGCCGTCGGCGGAGATCAGGACGCCCGAGCCCAGGCCGTCCACGCTCGTCCCTTCCCTCGTCCTGATCGTCACGACCGCTTCGCGCACGCGTCGGAACACCTGCCCGACGCGCTCGGTCGCATCGGCCGGCCGGAGCCCCGTGCCCGGCACAGTCGTCAGCAGGAGCATGATGAGGCCGCCTACCCAGACCCTCTGCTGCTCCGGTCTCATGCATCAGCCTCGACTTCCCGGCGGACGCGCCTCGGCGTCGGCCGGCGCGGACTGCATATGGCGTACCGAGGAGGCCAGGCGCGGTGTCGGTGACGAGGTCGCAACGGAGCGCGTCAGGACAGGGCGGTGCTCGAGCTAGCCGCCCTCAGTGCTGGCGTCTGGCCTCGGGACCCGAGAACCGAACGCGGGGCGCCGACGTCCCAGTGGGGCACGGCCGGGGCGACGGCCCTGGCGATCCCCACGCCCATCGCTGCGTCGTGACGTCGATTCTGGACTGGCACCTTGCTCGCACGAAGACCGGCGATGCGGCGATCGATCCCGCTTGTCCTGGTGGCGCTCGTGCTCGCGGCCGGCGCTGTCTGGCTCGTCTGGCAGCCGGCGACGGAGGAGCCGGGCTTCGTCGACGTCAGCGGCCGGGTCGAGGGCGATCAGGCCACTGTCGGCGCGAAGGTCGGGGGCCGGATCGTCGAGTTGCCCGTCCGCGAGGGAGAACAGCTCGAGGCCGAAGACCTGGTCGCCGCGCTCGCCTCGGAGCAGGTCCAGGCGCGGCTCGCGCGCGCCGAGCACGTCGAGCACGGCGCCCGCGAGGAGCTCGCGCAAGCGAAGGCCCGCGTCGCGACGGCGGAGCGGCAGCTCGAGGCGGCGCGCACGGCCGTGCAGCTCGGCGAGCGTGTCTCCCGGGCGAGGATCGGCGAGGCCGAGGCGGCGGTGGGCTCGGCCCGTTCCCGGCTGGAGCAGGTCGAGGCGGAGCTCGAGCGCGCCGCGCGCGACTACGATCGGGCGCAGCAGCTGTTCGGGCGCGGGCTGATCGCCGCGAGCCAGCTGGACCAGGCCCGGGCCGCCGACGGGGTTGCCCGGGGGGCGGTGGGTGCGGCGCGCAAGCAGCTCGTCCAGGCGGAGGAGAATCTCCAGCTGGCGCGCACCTCGGCGTTCGAGGTGAGCCTGCGGGAGAGGGAGATGGAAGCGGCGGCCGAGCGCGTGGGAGAGGCGAGGGCCGCCGTGGAGGCGGCGCGGGCGGCGATCCAGATGGCGATGGCCAGCCGGGCCGTGGCGCGGGCCAATGCGGCCGACACGCGCATCGTCGCGCCGTTCGCCGGGACAGTCCTCAAGCGTCTGGTCGAGCGGGGCGAGATGGTCGCGCCCGGCACACCGCTGGTGACCCTCGTCGACCTCGGCCGGCTGCACGCGAAGGTCTACGTCGCGGAGGCGGAGCTCGGCAAGGTCAAGCTGGGCGACGCGGCGCGCGTGTGGACCGACGCCTTCCCGGGCCGGGCGTTTGCTGCACGCGTCGTGGAAGTGGCCCAGCAGGCGGAGTTCACGCCGAGGGACGTCCACACCAGGGACGAGCGCACGAAGCTCGTCTTCGCCGTCAAGCTGGCCATCGACAACCCCGACGGCGTCCTGAAGCCGGGCATGCCGGTCGACGGCCAGATCCGGTGGGTCGCCGAGGCACGGTGGCCCGATGCAGGCCGCTGATCCTCCTGCCGTCGTCGTTCGCGGCCTCGTCAAGCGCTTCGCCTCCACCGTCGCGCTCGACGGGATCGATTTCCAGATACGATCCGGCGAGATCTTCGGCCTCCTGGGCCCGAACGGCGCGGGAAAGACCACGCTGCTGAAGACACTGGCGACGCTGGAGACACCCAGCGCCGGCCGGGCCATCGTTCTCGGTCACGACGTCGCCACCGCCCCGACGGCACTGCTCGCCCGGATCGGGTACGTCTCCCAGGAGTTCACGCTCTACGGCACGCTGACCGTCGAGGAGAACCTGGACTTCTTCGCCCGGCTCTATCGCGTGCCGCCGGGGGCGCGGGCGGCCCGGAAGGCGGAGCTGCTCGCGTGGAGCCGGCTGGCGCCGTTCAGGTCCCGGCCCGCGGCCAAGCTCTCGGGGGGCATGCAGAAGAAGCTCCACCTGTGCTGCACGCTGATCCACGAGCCGCGCGTGCTCTTCCTCGACGAGCCCACCACCGGCGTCGATCCGATCTCCCGGCGCGAGCTCTGGGAGATCCTGCACGACCTCGCCGCCCGCGGCCTGACGCTCGTCGTCGCGACGCCGTACATGGACGAGGCCGAGCAGTGCGCCCGCGTGGCCATGCTGCATGCGGGGCGGGTCGCCGCCTGCGACACGCCCGACGCGCTTCGCCAGGCCGTCCCGGAACACGTGTGGGCGCTGCGACCGCCGTCGCGCTCGGTCCGCGCTCTGCTGGCGGCCGCGCCCTTCCCCGCGCGAACGCACGTGATGGCCGACCGGATCCACGTCCTGGCCGACGAGGTCCACGAGGGATCTCTGGCTGCCCTCCTGGCCGGAAACCCGGAGATCGAGATGCACCGGGTGACCCCCTCGATGGAGGACGTGTTCGTGTCGGTCATCGAGGGCGAGACTCGGATGGCCGCGCCGTCCGGCGTGGCGGTCGGCGGTGGCGCGGAACCGGCTCCCGCAGACGCCGCGCCGGCGGTCCACCTCGAGGCTCTCAGCCGGCGCTTCGGCCGGTTCGTCGCGGTCGAGGACCTCTCGCTTTCCGTCCGGCGCGGCGAGGTGTTCGGCTTCCTGGGGCCCAACGGCTCCGGGAAGACGACCACCATTCGCATGCTCTGCGGGCTCCTCCGCCCGACGAGTGGCCGCGCCGAGGTCCTGGGCCAGGACGTGCTCCGCCAGGGTCGCGCACTGCGCTCGCGCCTCGGCTACATGTCGCAGCGGTTCAGCCTCTACGACGACCTGACCGTCGCCGAGAATCTCGCGTTCTTCGGCCGTGGCTACGGCCTGGGCCGCGCCCGGCTCGCGGAGCGCACGGCCTGGGCGCTCGGGATGGCGGGCCTGGCGGGCGAGGAGCGACGGCTGGCGCGGCAGCTGTCCGGCGGCGCGAAGCAGCGGCTCGCGCTCGGCTGCGCCGTCCTTCACGGGCCGGAGCTGGTCTTTCTCGACGAGCCGACGGCCGGGGTGGACCCCATCGCACGCCGGCAGTTCTGGGACCTCATCGCCGGCCTGTCGGCGGGCGGGACGACCGTCTTCGTGACCACGCACTATCTCGACGACGCCGAGTACTGCCATCGGATCGGACTCCTCTACCGCGGGCGCCTGATCGCCGAGGGCGGTCCCCGCGCCCTCAAGCAAGAGATGCGGGCGGGCGTCATGCTCGAGATCGGCGCTCCGGATCCGATGCGGACCCTGCGCGCGGTGCGCGCCGTGCCGTCCATCACCTGGGCCAGTCTCTCCGGGCGGCACGTCAGGGCGCTGGTCGACCACTCCCGGCGCACCCGCGAGCTCCAGGAGGCGCTTGGGGCGGCCGGGCTCGCCGCCGAGTCCGTCGTGGAGGTGCCGCTCTCGCTCGAGGACGTGTTCGCCATCTTCGTCGACATGGAGGAGCGCGGCCGGAGAGAGCGCGATGGATAGCCTCGCCCGGCTCCTGGTGGTCGCCGGCAAGGAGGCCCGCGAGATCTTGAGAGACCGCATCACCCTCGGCATCGCGATGGCCCTGCCCGTCGTGATGATGGTGCTCCTCGGCTCCGCGATCACGCTCGATGTCCGCGACATCCGGCTGGCGGTGCTGGACGAGGACGGAGGCCCGGAGAGCCGCGAGCTGATCGCGGCGTTCGTGGCGTCCGGGTACTTTCGCCTGCACGCGACCGTCCACGACCTCGATCAGGTCGAGCGCCTCCTGGACGGCGGCGAGGCGCGGGCCGTGCTCGTCGTCCCCGGCGACTTCTCTCGCAACCTGCGCCGTGGCTTGCCCGCCGACGTGCAGATCCTGCTCGACGGATCGTTCGCCAACACGGCGATCGTCGCCGCGAACTACGCCGACGCCATCATCGATGTCGCCACCCACCACGTGCGGGAGGCGGCGCTGGCGGCGCGCGGGATCCGGCTGGCGCCCGCCGTCCGCCTCGACGCGCGCGTCCGCTACAACCCCGATCTGCGCGGGGAGCGCTTCGTGATCCCCGGGCTCTTCGCGGTCATCCTCATGGCGTTCCCGCCGCTCCTGACCGCGCTCGCGGTGGTGCGGGAGCGCGAGCGCGGCTCCATTCTCCAGATCGCCATCGCCCCCATCCACGCCTGGCAGTTCCTGGGGGGCAAGCTGCTGCCCTACGCCGGCATTGCGTTCCTCGAGATGGTGCTGCTCCTGGCCCTCGGCCGGCTGTGGTTCGGCGTCGGGGTCGCCGGAAGCGTCCCCCTGCTGCTCGCGCTGGCGGGCGTCTACGTCCTCTGCACGGTCGGCATCGGCCTCCTGGTCTCCACCTCGACGCGGAGCCAGGTCGTCGCCATCCTCCTCGCCATCGTCCTCACCCTGATGCCGTCCTTTCTCTTCTCCGGCTTTCTGTTCCCGATCGAGACGATGCCCGTCCCGTTCCAGTGGTACACGCACCTGTTCCCGGCTCGCCACTTCATGGAGATCTCGCGGGGGATCTCCCTCAAGGCCGCCGGGCTCGAGCAGCTCTGGCCGAGCGCGAGCCTGCTCGTCGTCTACGCCGGGGTGGTGCTCACGCTCGCCTGTCTCCGCTTTCGCCGGGGTCTCGGCTGACCCATGGGCCCGCTGCTCGCGCTCGTCCGCAAGGAGTTCATCCAGTTCTTCCGGCGGCGGCCGCTGGTGGTGCTCGTCGTCTGGACCATCGCGATCGAGATCGCGATCTGCGCCTGGAGCATCACGTACGACGTCCGCAACGTCCGGCTGGCGATCGAAGACCTCGACGGGTCCGCCGAGAGCCGGGCGCTGGTGGATCGCTTCATGCGCACCGAGTACTTCGACGCCGTCGCGTGGACCCGGCGTCCCGGCCAGCTGGACGGGTGGCTGGAGGACGGCCGGGCCACCGTCGGCCTGGTCATCCCCCCCACCTTCTCCCGCGACCTGGCGCGCAACCTGCCGGGCTCGGTCCAGCTCCTGGTGGATGGGTCCAGCTCGAACCGCGCACTCGTCGCGCTCGGATACGCCACGCGCATCGTGCGGTCGTACGGCCGCGAGGTGGAGCTCGCCCGCCCGCCGGCGGCGCGGGGAGGCGCGGGCGCCCTGCCGGAGATCCGCAGCCAGCGTCGGGTCTGGTACAACCCCGAGCTACGGAGCCTCGACCACGAGATCATCGCCATGCTGACGCTCGGCGTCCTCATGATCGCCATCATCCTGCCCGCTGCCGGCCTCGCGTGGGAGAAGGAGGCGGGGACGATCGAGCAGCTCATGGTCATGCCGTTCCGCCCCTGGGAGCTGATGCTGGCCAAGGTCGTCCCGACGTTCGTGGTGAGCCTCGGATCCCTCGCGCTGGCGCTGTGGCTTCCGTGGTGGTTCGCCGTGCCCGTGCGGGGCAGCTTGACGCTGTTCTTCGCGCTCTCGGCGGTGTTCCTGCTCGCGGGCCTCGGGCTCGGCCTGCTCATCGGCACCGTGGCCGGCAACCTGCAGCAGGCCCTGCTGCTCGCGTTCTTCTCGATCTTGCCCGTCATGGTGATCTCCGGGGTCCTCGTCCCCGTGGAGAGCATGCCGCGAGCGGTCCGGCTGCTTTCGCTCGCCAGCCCCCTCACCTACTACCTCGAGGTCGGGCTCGGCATCTTCCTCAAGGGCGCCGGCATGGCTGTGCTCTGGAAGGATGCAGTTGCGATGGCGCTACTCGGCGCCGGGCTCTTCGCTCTCGGCCTCTGGCGCTTCCGGCATCAGCTCGGCTGATAGTTGGCTGCGGGACGGACGACGGGGTGCCTGCCCTGGGGCGCCGCCCCCCCGGTGGGGCGCCCATGCCTCACTCGATCGCGGTGGCTGGCTTCCGGGCATTCCCACAGCCGCGCCAATTCGGCAGCTTACGAGGCATGGGTCACGAACCCTGTGGCGCCTCCTGTGCATACCGCTCGGACGTATGAGGACGCCGCGGCGGGCATGCGGGTTGGGCGCGGTCCTCGTCATTCTTCTCGTCGCTGCGGCCGGCTTCTGCCTGCTGGATGACGCCCACGACGGATTCGACCTGTGCTCGGCGATGCTGCCGGCGGCCACCGGTGGCAGCCTCGTCGGCCTGCTTCTCGTGGGCGCACTCACGATGCCGCCGGCGCCTGCGCATCCGCCGCTCCTCCCCGCCCGCACCACGCCCGCTCCCGTCTGACCTGGCGGGGCCCCGCCGCTGACACCGGCGCAGTTGCTCTGCACTGACGTCCGGACGCCGCGACGCGCGGCGGGACGGCCTCGAGAAAGAGGGTGAGCCATGGTCAAGGACCCGGTCTGCGGCATGAACGTCGACGAGAAGAAGGCGGCGGCGAGCGCGAACTACGAGGGAAAGACGTACTACTTCTGCTCGGCCGCATGCAAGGCGACCTTCGACGCGGCGCCGGCGAAGTACGCGACGCGATGACAGTGACCGCACAGCGGCGCGCCAGGCGGCGCCGGGGGAGGACCCTGATGAGGACGGTACCGACAGTGGCGATGGTCGTGGTCGTCTGGGCTTTCGCCGTGGGCGCCGCCGCGGACCCCACGCTCTCGCAGCAAGACCGCCGGGGACCGGTCACGGTCGGCATCACGCTCGTCCCCGGTGAAGCCGGCGGGCCGATGCGCGTGCAGGTGGTCCTCGACACCCACTCCGTCGATCTCGAGCGCATCGAGCTTCGCGACGCCGTCGTGATGCGCCTCGGCGACGGGCGCGAGGTGCCGGCGAGCGGGGTCGAGGAGGCGACGGGCAACGGCCACCACCGACGGGCCACCCTCGTCTTCCCGGCGCCCGCCAGCGGGCCCGTCCTGGTCGTGGTCAAGGACATCGGCAACGTGCCCGAGCGGGTGTTCCGCTGGGACGCCGTCGGCCGCTGAGGCCGGAGCAGCCATGCATCACCTCGATGGAGTGAGCGATGACCAGACGACACTCGCGTTCTCGTGACGCTTCACGCGGTCGGCGGGGCCGCCGGTGGTGGGCGATCACGGCCGTGGTCGCCGGGGCGCTCGTGATCCTGGGCGGCGCCGGCGCCCTGCTGTCCCGTCCGGCTCCACCCGCCGTGAGCGGCCCCCCGCGCCTGGCCGTCGATCGACTGGAGATCGACCTGGGGCGCCAGCCGTTCGAGCGCCACGTGAGCGCCTCGTTCGTCGTGACCAATGCCGGGGGCGACACGTTGCGACTCGATCACGCACCGCCCGTCGAGGTGATCCAGGGCTGCTGACCGCCGCCCGCGGTCGTCGGTCAGACG
>JAICGY010000060.1 GCA_025922915.1 Candidatus Methylomirabilota bacterium
CATCTCCCGCCGGATGCGCTCGCTCATCGCCCGGGCGACGGGCGGGGCCGGCGGGCCGGCGCCCCGGCGTGACCAGCGCTTGACGCGGACGGCGAAGGCGACGAGCCCGAGCGCCACCGCGACGACGGGGACGATCCACACGAGCAGCGTGAAGCCCTCGCGCCGCGGCTCGAGCAGGATCCACTCGCCGTAGCGCTCCACGAAGTAGCGGCGCACCTGCTCGGGCGACTCCCCGGCGGCGAGCCGCTCCCGGACGATGGCCCGCATCTGCGCGGCCATCTCCGACGGCGAGTCCGCCACCGAGAGATTCTGGCAGACGACGCACCGCAGCTGCGCGGCGATCTCGTAGACCTCCGGCTCGTCGACGTGACGAGCCCCCTGCTGCGCGCCGGCGTCGCCGGCGAGCCCCAAAGCGATGACGGCCACGACGACGAGCACCGCGGACCGCATCACGCGTGACGTCCCGGCGGCACCGGCGTTGTACCCGCGGGCCCGTCCAGGGGTCGAGGAGGGAGCGCGGCATGGAGGGACGTGCGCTGATCCAGGAGATCGTCCGCGACGTGGCGCCCAACGCGGCGGTGATCGGGATCGAGGAGGACGGTGAGCGCTATCGCGTCCGGCTGACCGGCACCAGCGGCGTGATCGCCGCGTGCGAGCTGGACCGCGACATCGTCGAGGCGGCCCGCCACCGGGCGGCGGCGCGCGAGCGCCTGGCCCTGGCGCTCAAGCGCTGCGCCGACGACGTCGACGCGCGCATCCCGGACGGGCGCGGCTGAGCGTCTCACCGCGTGCCGTCCGCCAGGAGCGCGTCCACGTGCGTGCGGAAGACTTCCGCGGTCACGGCGCCGACGTGCTTGGCCCGGATCCGCCCGTCGCGGTCGAGAAAGAACGTCTCCGGCACCCCGTACACGCCGAAGTCCACCGAGACCTTGCCGTCGGGGTCGGGCGCGTTGGGAAAGGTGAGCGCGAAGTCGCGGATGAACTTCCGCGCGGCCTCGTCCCGGTCCTGGATGTCGACGCCGAGCACGACGACGTCGCGGTCGCGGTAGGCGCGCCACCCCTGCTCGAGGACGGGGGCCTCCTCGTAGCACGCCGGGTAGCACCACGAGGCCCAGAAGTTGACCACGACGACCTTGCCGCGGAGCGCCTCCAGCGCGATCGGGGCCCCGTCGAAGCCGGTCAGCGTGAAGGCCGCCGCCGGGCGCCCGATCAGGGGCGAGGGCACGTCGCGCGGGTTCAGGCGGAAGCCGTAGGCGAGCAGTGCCAGCACCGGCACCGCGGCGAGGGGCAGGAGCCAGCGCCAGCGCGTCTTCATGCCGCGCGCCGACGCTCGGGGAGGAGGGCGAGGACGGTGCCGAGCGTCAGCACGACCCCGCCGATCCAGATCCACGACACCATCCGGTTGACCTGGAACCGGATCGTCGCGTGCGAGCCGTCGCGCGCGAAGTCGCCGAGCACCAGGTACAGGTCGTCCTTGAGGCCGAGCAGGTAGTCGACGTAGGCGATCGGCGACTGCTCCTGGGGGTAGAACTTCTTGGCCGGGAGGAGGACGGCCCCGACCGGCCCGCCCTCGACCACGGTGAACCGGCCCGTCACCTTGACGTGGTTGGACTCCTGGCTCTCGGACAGGCCCTCGAACCGGAGGCGGTAGCCGGCCAGCTCGGCGTGCTCCCCCCGGTTCACCGTCGTCTCGGTCTGCACCGACCAGGCCTGCGAGCCGGTGATGCCGACGGCGATGACGAGGATGCCGAGGTGCACGACGAAGCCGCCGTAGCGACGGTTGTGCCGGACCACGAGCCGGCCGAGCGCCCGCAAGGGGCCCTCGCCCAGCCGGAGGCGGGCGCGCGTGGCCCGCACGACGTCCAGGCCGATGGTGCCGGCGACGAAGACGGTGAGGGCGAGGGTGAGCACGGCCAGGGCCGAGCCGACGCCGAGCAGCCGGAAGACGGCGGCGGCGGCGATGCCGAGCAGGACCGGCCCCAGGAAGTTGCGCCGCAGGTTCTCGAGGGACGCCCGCCGCCAGGCGATGAGCGGCCCCACGCCCATCAGGAAGATGAGCGACAGGAAGACGGGGACGTTGACCTGGTTGAAGAAGGGCGCGCCGACGCTCACCTTGACCCCGCGCACCGCCTCCGAGAGGAGCGGGAAGACGGTGCCGAAGAAGACGGTGAAGGCGGCGGCCACGAGCAGGACGTTGTTGAGCAGGAAGGCCGACTCGCGCGAGATCACCGCGTCGAGCTCCCCCTGGGCGCCGAGGGTCTCCCAGCGCCACGCGAGGAGGACGAGCGAGGTGAGCACGACCACGGCGAGGAAGGTCAGGAAGAAGACGCCGATGGCGCCCTGCGTGAACGCGTGGACCGAGGCGATGACTCCCGAGCGGGTCAGGAACGTGCCGAACAGCGTGAGCGCGAACGTGAGGACGACGAGCGACAGGTTCCAGAGACGCAGCATGCGCCGCCGCTCCTGGATCATCACCGAGTGCAGGAGCGCCGTCCCCGTCAGCCACGGCATGAAGGCCGCGTTCTCCACGGGATCCCAGGCCCAGTACCCGCCCCAGCCGAGCACGTGGTAGCTCCACCAGCCGCCGATCAGGAGGCCGAGGGACAGGAAGTACCAGGCGACGATCGTCCACCGCCGGGTCGTGGTGATCCAGAAGTCGCCGGTCCGGCCGGTGACGAGGGCGGCGATGGCGAAGGCGAAGGGGACGGTGAAGCCGGTGAAGCCCAGGTAGAGCGCCACCGGGTGGGTGATCATCCCCGAGTCCTCGAGCAGCGGATTGAGCCCGCGGCCGTCCGCGGGCACCGGCGACAGGCGGGCGAAGACCGGCGCCGGGCCCGTCATGATGACCAGGAAGAAGGCGACGACGCCGAGCATCACCACGAGCACCCACGGGTACAGCTCGCGCGCGCTGGCCCGGTGGCGCGCGATCGCGATGACCGTGTAGAGCCCGAGCATCCAGGCCCACAGCACGAGCGAGCCTTCCAGCGCGCCCCACACGGCGGTGAGGCGGTAGTAGAAGGGCGTGCCGAGGTTCGTGTTGAACGCCACGTAGCGGACGGAGAAGTCGAAGGTCAGGAACGCGTGGGCGAGCAGCCCGAGCGCCGCCGTCAGCAGCGCGAAGACGGCGAGCGCGGCGTGCTCGGCGGACACCAGCAGGGCCGTCCGTCCCCGGCGGGCCCCGAGCGCAGCGGCGAGCGCCCCCCACACGGCGAGGGCCAGGGCGACGAGCAGCGCTGCCGTGCCGATCTCCGGGATCACCGCTGCGTATCCAGCGTCTTGGTCATCCCGGGGCCCGGGCCCTCGCGCGTGGGGTGGGGGGCCTCGTACTCCTCGGAGTGCTTGGCCATGATCAGCGTGGCCCGGAAGTAGCCGTCCGTCGTCCACTGGCCCTCCACGACCGCGCCCCGGCCCTCGCCGAACAGGTCGGGCGGCGTGCCGCGGTGCTGGACGGGGACGGTCGTCTTGCCGTCGGTGACGTCGAACGTCAGCTGCACCGTCTGCGGCTCCCAGCGCACCGAGCCGGCGGCGACGAGGCCACCGAGCCGGTACGCCTTGCCGGGCACGGGGGCGGCCACGAGCTCGGAGGGCGTGACGAAGTAGACGGCGGACTGCGAGACGCCCTCGTAGATCAGCCAGCCGAGCGCGAGCGCGATCACCGCCCCGCCGGCCAGGAGCTTGAGCCGCCCGCGCCGGCTCACGCCTGCCGCTCCCGCCGCCCGTCCGGGCGCAGCGCTGCCCGCAGCTCCCGCTCGCGCCGGACCAGGCGGCGCCAGTAGGCCCCGAAGGCGGCGACGGCCACGCCGTACGCCGCCGCCACGAACCCCCAGTTGTCCGCCATCACGCGAGCGCCTCCGCCTCGGCGGCGAGGACGCCGACCCGCTTGGCCACGAAGTAGGCGCCGAGCAGCGCCAGCGCCGCGAAGTTCACGAGGAGCGCGGTCAGGATGACGTCTGGCATCGTGCTGGGCCCCGATTTCAAGATGGACGGCGGCTGGTGCAGCGTGCGCCACCAGAATACGGAGAAGTGCACGAGCGGGATGTTCAGCGCCGCCACGATGGCGAGCACGGCCCCGTAGCGCGCCGCCTGCTCCCGGTCGTCCACCGCCTGCCGGAGCAGGAGGTAGGCGACGTACATGACGAACACCACCGAGACGCTGGTGAGCCGGGCGTCCCAGGTCCACCACGTGCCCCACGTCGGCTTGCCCCAGATGGCCCCGGTGGCGATGTTGACCCCGAGGAACAGCACGCCGACCTCGCTGGCGGCGTGGGCCAGGCGGTCGGCCCCGGGCCGGCGCCGGACGAGGTAGGCCACCGAGGCCGCGAAGCCGACCGCGAAGGCCAGGTACGCCACCCACACGGCCGGCACGTGGAGGTACATGATCCGCTGCACGTTGCCCTGCGTCATCTCGCGCGGCGCGATCCCGAAGCCCACCAGGAGCCCGCTCGCGAGCGCGACGACGGCCAGCCATCCGAGCACGCGCGTCATCCCGCTAGCCTTCCAGGATCACGTCGAAGGTCAGGATGCCGGCCACCACGTACACCACGTCGGCGGCGGCCAGCAGTCCCAGCCACCGGGACACCGCGCCGATCGGCTCGCCGCGGAAGAGCCCCGCCGTCGCCTCCACCGTGGCCAGGAGCACGGGGACGAGGACCGGCAGCAGGAGGACGGGGAAGAGGAGCTCGCGCGCGCGGACGTGCGCCGTCATCGCGGAGAAGAGCGTGCCGACGGCGGCGAAGCCGAGGGTGCCGAGCACGACCACGAGGACCAGCCCGGCGCCGGCCGCGGCCAGGTCGACGTTGAAGAAGACCGTGAAGAGCGCGAGCACGAGGGCCTCCACGACCAGCATGACGACGAGGCTGCCCACGAGCTTGCCCAGGTAGATGGCCGACTTGTCGCCCGGGACGAGGAGCAGGGCCTCCCAGCAGTCGTTCTCGCGCTCGACCTGGAAGGCCCGGCCCAGGGCCAGCAGCCCCGCGAGCAGGAAGCCGAGCCAGAGGGCGCCCGGGAGCACCGCCTGCAGCCGGTCGCGGTCGGGGCCGAGCGCGAACTGGAACAGGAAGAGCAGGAGCAGCGAGAAGAAGACGAGCGCGTTGAGGCTCTCCTTGGCCCGCCGCTCCACCAGCAGATCCTTCCACGCGACGGTCAGGGTGCGGCGGGCGAAGGTCACGGCCCCTCCTCGGCGTGCGCGGCGTAGAGCCGCTGCACGTCGTCGATGCCGAGGCCGGCGCGAAGCGTGTCGAGGACGACCCGTCCGGCGGCGAGGACGGCGAGGCGGTCGGCGACCGTCAGGTCGCGCGCCAGGCCGTGCGTGGCCATGAGCAGGGCGCCGCCCCCGGCCTTGTGCGTCTCCAGCGCCCCCTCCAGCCACTTGCGGGCGCGCTGGTCCAGCCCGGTGAACGGCTCGTCCAGCAGGAGCACCCGCGGCCGCGCCAGGCGCAGCCGGGCGAGCGCGAGCCGGCGCTTCATCCCGGTCGAGAACGTGCGGACGCGGGCGTGGGCGAACCGCTCGAGGTCCACGTCGGCGAGGGCGTCGGCCAGCGTGGCCGGAGGACGGCGCTGCCCGGCGAGCGCCGTCCAGAAGCGGAGGTTCTCGAGCGCGGTGAGCTCGTCGTAGACGTGCGCGCCGTGGGCGACGAGCCCCACGAGCCCGCGCACCGCCTCGGCCTCCCGCACGCAGTCGTACCCGCCGACCGTCGCCGTGCCCCGCGTGGGGCGGAGGACGGTCGCGAGGATCTTGAGCAACGTCGTCTTGCCGGCGCCGTTGGCGCCGAGGAGCGCGACGGCCTCGCCCGGCGCGACCTCGAGATCCACGCCGGCGAGCACGCGCGTGGCGCCGAAGACGCGGACGAGACCGCTCACACGGATGAGGGAGTCGCCTGCCATGCGTCCAGCCCCGTCATTCTCCCCTGGCCGTCGGGGGCGGTCAAGGAACCGGCCGGACCGGGAGCGACAACGCGCTACGCGAGCCTCATCGACCGGAGCCGGGCGATCCGCTCCTCGATCGGGGGATGGGTGGAGAACAGCCGGGCGAGGCTCTGGCCGCTCAGCGGGTTCACGATGAAGAGGTGGGCGGTGGCGGGGTCAGCGCGCATCGGCAGCGCCTTCGCCGCCATCTCGAGCTTGCCCAGCGCCCGGGCGAGCCCGCCCGGCGCGCCGACGAGGCGGGCCCCGGTGGCGTCCGCCTGGAACTCGCGCGAGCGGGAAACCGCGAACTGGACCAGCATGGCGGCGATCGGCGCCAGGATCGCCATCGCGATGAGGACGATCGGATTTCCGCCCCGCTCGTCGTTCCGGTAGCCACCGAACATGGCGCCCCACTGCGCCATGTGGGCCAGATAGGTGATGGCGCCGGCCAGGGTGGCCGCGATGGTGGAGATCAGCACGTCCCGGTTGGTCACGTGCGCGAGCTCGTGCGCCAGGACCCCCTCCAGCTCCTCCTCGTCCAGCATCCGCGTGATCCCGGCCGTCACCGCGATGACGGCGTTCTGCGGGTTGCGGCCCGTCGCGAAGGCGTTGGGGGTCTCGGTGGGGATCAGGTAGACCTTCGGCATCGGGATCCGGGCCCTGGTGGCCAGCCGGCGCACGGTGGCGTACAGACGCGGCGCCTGGGCCTCGTCGATGGGCTGGGCGCGGTACATCGCCAGGACGATCTTGTGCGACCACCAGTAGCTCGTGAAGTTCATGACGAGCGCCAGGACGAAGGCGATCAGCATGCCCTGCTGACCGCCGAGGGCGCCGCCCAGGAGCACCAGCATCGCGGTGAGGACCGCGAGGAGCATCGCGGTCTTGAAGACGTTGGACATCGAGCCCCCTCCTCTGCTGCTGATCGTGAGGGTAGCAAAGGGGTCCAGGGGGGTCAAACGCCTTGACTTGCCATAGGGCGATCTATATACTGGCCCGGTTTACTAAAAAAGTCTTTTAATCATAGAGATTTACACGGGATCGCGCGAGCGGCGCGAGGCCCGTTCGGGGATGCCGAAGTCATGATCATCCGAGTGTCGGATCTCGACGAGCGGGGCCTGACGGTCGACGACCGGACCGCCCTCGCCTTCGCCGATCCCGCCTGGCGCCTGGAGAGCGTGGTGCTGCGCGTGGAGCCCGACGGTCGCGAGGTGTTCGTGCAGGGGCGGGTCCGGGCCGCCGTGCCGCAGACGTGCGGGCGCTGCGCCGAGACGTTCGTGACGCCGGTCGACGTCGACGTGGACGTGCGGCTGGTGCCCCGGCCGGCCGTCGCGGACGACGTCGAGCTGGGCGCCGACGACCTCGAGGTCGACTTCTACGAGGGCGACCTCCTCGATCTGTCGCGCGTGGTGGAGGCGGAGACCACCCTGGCGCTGCCCATGAAGCCCCTCTGCCGGCCGGACTGCCACGGCCTGTGCCCGGTCTGCGGGGCCAATCGCAACCTTTCCCCCTGCGCGTGCGGGGCACCGTCGACCGATCCCCGGCTGGCTCCGCTCCGGGACCTCGCGGTGCGGCTGCCCCGGTGAGCCGCCCCCTCTGCTAGCGAAAGGAACGTCATGCCCCTGCCCAAGCGACGACACTCGAAGGCCCGCGGCCGCAAGCGGCGGACGCACTGGAAGCTGGCGACGCCTTCGCTCGCGGTGTGCCCGCAGTGCCGGGAGGCGAAGATGCCGCACCGGATCTGCCCACACTGCGGGTACTACCACGGCCGGGAGGTTCTCACCGTCGAAGGGGCGTAGCCCGGGTCGGCCACGGCTCCCATGAAGATCGCCGTGGATGCGATGGGTGGCGACCACGGGCCCGCCGTCGTGGTCGAGGGCGCGGTGGCGGCGGCCCGCGAGTTCGGTCTCCCCGTCGTCCTCGTCGGGGATCGGCCCAGCATCGAGGCGGAGCTGAAGCGGCTCGACGCCGGCTCGCTGGCGGTGGAGGTCCGTCACGCCACGCAGGTGGTCGAGATGGCGGAGACGCCCTCGCAGGCCCTGCGGCGCAAGCGCGACTCCTCGCTCCGGGTGGCGGCCGAGCTCGTGCGCGACGGCGAGGCGTCCGCGTTCGTCTCCGCCGGCAACACCGGCGCCGCGATGGCGATCGCCATGTTCGTCATCGGCGTGCTGCGCGGGATCGACCGCCCCGCCATCGCGGCCGTGCTTCCCAGCCTGCGCGGGTTCACCGTGCTCCTCGACGTCGGCGCCAACGTCGCCCCCAAGCCCTGGCACCTCTTCCAGTACGCCCTGATGGGGCACGTCTACGCGCGCGACATCCTCGGGCTCGAGCGGCCGCGCGTGGGGCTCCTGTCGGTCGGCGAGGAGGAGGGCAAGGGCAACGACCTCACGCGCGAGGTCTACGAGCTGCTGAAGGAGTCCCGCCTCAACTTCCTCGGCAACGTCGAGGGGCGCGACATCTACAACGGGCAGTGCGACGTCGTCGTGACCGACGGCTTCACCGGCAACGTCGCGCTGAAGATCTCCGAGAGCCTGGCCGAGATGCTGGGCGCCATGATCCGGGAGGAGCTGACGCGCGACGTGCGGTCGAAGGTCGGCGCCGCCCTCGCGAGGCCGGCGTTCGCCCGCTTCCGCCGGCGCGTGGACTACACGGAGCTGGGGGGGGCGCCGCTGCTCGGCATCGACGGCGCCGCCATCATCTGCCACGGGGCGTCGCCGGTGAAGGCGATGAAGAACGCGGTACGGGTCGCCGCCGAGTGGGCGAAGGCGGGTCTCAACGAGCACATCAGGGCCGCGCTGGAAGCGGAAGTCGCGCGCGGCGGGCGAGAGGGGGGCCGCGAATGACGCGGGCGCGGATCATCGGCACGGGCTGCTACGCCCCGAAGCGGGTGCTCACCAACGCCGACCTCGCGCGGATGGTCGACACGAGCGACGAGTGGATCGTCCAGCGCAGCGGCATCCGGCAGCGCCACATCGTGGACGACGGAGAGGCGACGTCCGACCTGGCGGTGCGGGCGGCCCAGCAGGCGCTCGAGCGGGCGGGCCTCGTGCCCGAGGACATCGACTTCATCGCCGTCGGCACCACCACGCCGGACATGCTGTTCCCCAGCGTGGGCAACATCGTCCAGCACCGTCTCGGCTGCCGGCGCGCCGGCTCGGTCGACCTGCTGGCCGCCTGCGCGGGATCCATCTACAGCCTGGCCACCGGCGCCCAGTTCGTGCAGACCGGCAAGTACCGGCGCGTGCTCTGCATCGGCGCCGAGAGCCTGTCGCGCATCACCGACTTCACCGACCGCGGCACCTGCGTGCTGCTCGCCGACGCCGCCGGCGCCGCCGTGCTGGAGGCGACCGAGGAGGACCGCGGCATCCTCGACGTCGACCTCTACTCGGACGGGCGGTACTGGGACCTGCTCTACATGCCGGGCGGGGGCTCGCGCCATCCGGCCACGCACGAGACGGTGGACGCCCGGATGCACTACGCGAAGATGAAGGGCAGCGAGGTCTTCAAGGTGGCGGTCCGGATGTTCGCCGACGCCGCCGAGCGCATCCTCGCCCGCAACGGCTTCACCGCGAGCGACGTGAGCCTCTTCGTCCCCCACCAGGCGAACTTGAGGATCATCGAGGCGGCGTGCAAGCGGGTGGCCCTGCCGATGGACCGCGTCTACGTCAACGTCGACCGCTACGGCAACACCGGCGCCGCCTCCGTCTACGTGGCCCTGGCGGAGGCGGTCGAGGCCGGGCGGGTGGCGCGCGGCGATCTCGTCCTGATGGCGGCGTTCGGCGGCGGGTTCGCCTGGGGCGCCGCCCTGATGCGCTGGTGATCGCGTTCCTCTTCCCCGGCCAGGGCTCGCAGGCCGTCGGCATGGGGCGGGCGTTCCACGAGTCGTCGCCGGCGGCGCGCGCGGTCTTCGAGGAGGCGAGCGAGACCCTCGGAGTCGACCTCGCGCGCCTGTGCTTCGAGGGGCCGGAGCGCGAGCTGGCCCTCACCGCGAACACCCAGCCGGCGGTCCTGACCACCAGCGTGGCCGCCGCCGCCGCCTGCGCGGAGCAGGGGCTCACCCCGGCGCTCGTGGCCGGGCACAGCCTGGGCGAGTACTCGGCGCTCGTCTTCGCGCGCGCCCTGCGCCTCGCCGACGCCGTGCGCGTCGTGCGCCGGCGCGGCCAGCTCATGCAGGAGGCGGTGCCGGTGGGCACGGGGGCCATGGCCGCCCTCCTCGGCGTCGACCTGCCCACCGTGGGCGAGGTCTGCGCGGCCGCCGCCCAGGGCGAGGTGGTCGAGGTCGCCAACGTCAACTCCGCGCAGCAGATCGTCATCGCCGGCCATCGCGCGGCGGTCGAGCGTGCGGTCGCCCTGGCCCGCGAGCGCGGGGGGCGCAAGAGCGTCCTGCTGCCGGTGAGCGCGCCCTTCCACTGCTCGCTGATGGCGCCCGCCGCCGAGGGGCTCGCCGCCGAGCTGGCGGCGGTGAAGGTCGACGATCCCGCCGTCCCCGTCGTGCGCAACGTCGACGGCAACGTCACGCGGGCCGCCGCCGACGTCGTGCCGTTCCTGCTCCGGCAGGTCGCGAGCCCCGTGCAGTGGACGGCCTGCGTCGAGCGGCTGGCCGCCGAGGGCGCGCGGGGCTTCGTCGAGGTCGCGCCCGGGCGCGTCCTCTCCGGGCTCGTCAAGCGCATCGTGGCCGACGCGCCGGCGCTCGCGGTGGAGGACCCGGCGGGGCTCGGGCGCGCCCGGGCCGCGCTGGAGAACCTGACGTGAGCGCGCCGCTCGCCGGCCGGGTGGCGGTGGTCACCGGCGGCACCCGGGGCATCGGCTTCGCGATCGCCGGCCTGCTGGCCGGCCGCGGAGCGGCCGTGGTAGTCTCGGGCCGCGACGCCGACCGCCTCCAGCACGCCGTGAAGGCGCTCGAGGAAGGCGGCGGATCGGTCGCGGGCCTCGTGGCCGATGCCGCCCGGCGCGAGGACGCCGAGCGGCTCGTCGACACGGCGCGGGAGCGCTTCGGCCGGATCGACGTCCTCGTCAACAACGCGGGGATCACCCGCGACGGGCTGCTCATCCGGATGAAGGACGAGGACTGGGACCGCGTCATGGAGGTGAACCTCCGGGGCGCGTTCCTGACGACGCGGGCGGCCGCGAAGGCGATGGTCCGGCAGAAGAGCGGTGGCCGCATCATCAACATCACGTCGACGGCGGGCGCGATGGGCAACGCGGGTCAGGTGAACTACTCCGCGGCCAAAGCCGGGCTGATCGGCCTCACGAAGTCCTGCGCCCGCGAGCTGGCGCACTGGTCCATCCTCGTGAACGCCGTGGCCCCCGGGCTCATCGACACCGACATGGCCGCGGCCGTCTCGGCGGAGGCGCGGGAAGCGCTCCTCGCGCAGGTTCCGCTGCGGCGCGTGGGTACCGCCGGCGAGGTCGCCGAGGTGGTAGGATTCCTGGCCGGCGACGGGGCGGCGTACGTCACCGGCCAGGTCTTCCACGTCAACGGCGGCCTCTACATGTAGTCGTCCGACATCCATCCAGCGGAGGTGACGGGTTCATGGCGAAGACAGTCGAGGAGAGGGTGAAGGAGATCATCGTCGAGCAGCTGGGGGTGGAGGAGGACGACGTCACCCCGACCGCGAAGTTCATCGAGGACCTGGGCGCGGACTCCCTCGATACGGTCGAGCTCGTCATGGCCCTGGAGGAGCAGTTCGACATCCAGATCCCGGACGAGGAGGCGGAGAAGATCGTCACCGTCGGCGACGCGATCCAGTACATCAAGGAGAACTCCTGAGCGTGGAGACGCGGCGGGTCGTCGTCACCGGTCTCGGCGCGCTCACGCCGCTGGGCAACACGGTGGAGGAGTTCTGGTCCGGCCTCACGGCGGGCCGGTCGGGTATCGGCCCCATCACGAAGTTCGACGCCACGGGCTACCCGACGCGCATCGCGGGCGAGATCCGGAACTTCGACCCGCTCGCCTACGTGGACAAGAAGGAGGCGCGCCGCCTCGATCCCTACCTCCAGTACGCGATCGCCTGCAGCGCGATGGCGGTGGCGGACGCCGGGCTCGACCCCGGCACGGTGGACGCCAGCCGCTTCGGCGTGCTCATCGGCTCCGGGATCGGCGGCATCACGACGCTGCTCGAGGGCGAGGAGACGCGCAAGACGAAGGGCTTCGACCGGGTCTCGCCGTTCGTGGTGCCCATGCTGATCATCAACATGGCCTCCGGCCTCGTCTCGATGCGCTTCGGGGCGAAGGGGCCGAACTCGGCCGTGGTGACGGCCTGCGCGACCGGCAACCACGCGATCGGCGACGCGTTCAGGATCATCCAGCGCGGCGACGCCGACGTGATGATCGCGGGCGGGGCGGAAGCCATCATCGTGCCGCTGACGATCGCGGGGTTCTGCTCGATGAAGGCGATGTCGACGCGCAACGACGCCCCGGCGCGGGCGTCGCGGCCGTTCGACCTCGACCGCGACGGCTTCGTGTGCGGGGAGGGCGCGGGGATCGTCCTCCTGGAGTCGGTGGAGCACGCGCGGGGGCGCGACGCCCGCATCTACGCCGAGGTCCTCGGCTACGGCATGACGGGCGACGCCCACCACATGACGGCGCCGGACCCGGACGGCGACGGCGCCACCCGCGCGATGCAGCTCGCCCTCCGCGACGGCGGCCTCGAGCCGTCGGCCGTCGGCTACATCAACGCCCACGGCACCTCCACGCCGTACAACGACAGGTTCGAGACGATCGCCATCAAGCGGGTGTTCGGCGACCACGCGCGCCGGCTCGCGGTGTCGTCCACGAAGTCGATGACCGGCCACCTGCTCGGCGCCGCCGGCGGCATCGAGGCCATCGCGACCGTGCTCGCCCTGCACCACGGCCTCCTGCCGCCCACCATCAACTACGAGACCCCCGACCCGGAGTGCGACCTCGACTACGTGCCGAACCAGGCCCGCAAGCAGGACGTCGAGGTGGCCCTCTCGAACGCCTTCGGGTTCGGCGGCACGAACGCCACCCTCGCCTTCCGGCGCTACCAGTCCTAGGATCCTGCCGGCGTGAGCGAGCAACGAGTCCCGGCCCGGCCTCGCCGGGGCGGGTGCGAGGGTGGGGGGGACGGGGGGGCGCCCGGAGCCCCCCGTGTCGGCTAGCCGGCCGTGCTGGACTCGGCGCGGCTCGCCGCGCTCGAGGGGCGTCTGAGGCGCACGTTCGCCGACCGCGCCCGGGTCACCCAGGCCGTCACCCACGCCTCCTACGCGGCCGAGCACGCCACGGTGCCGCAGGACGGCCTCGCCTTCGTCGGGGATGCGGCGCTCGGGCTCGTCGTCGCCGAGCACCTGCTCGCCGCCGAGCCGGCGGCCTCCGTCGGCCGGCTGACCCCGCTGCGGGCGGCCCTCGTCGCCGACACGCGTCTGGCGGACTGGGCGCGCACGCTGGACCTGGGGCCGCTGCTGCTCCTGGGGCGCGGCGCCGAGCGAACCGGCGCCCGCGACAACCCCTCGGTGCTCGCGACCACGCTGGAGGCGCTGCTGGGCGCGCTCTACCTGGAGGGCGGTCTGGACGCCGTGCGGGGACCGGTCGCCACGCTCGCCGGCTGGCCCTGAGCGCCGGCGCCGCCCGGCGCGCCGCCGCGGCCGTGGTAGGCTTCGATCGATGCGCCTGTGGCCCCGCTCTCGTCGTGCGCCCGCCGCCGAACCTTCCCCCGGGGACGCGGGCGTCATCGCCGACGCGCTGGGCGTCGCCGCCGCCGACGTGCTGACCGTGCACGCGCGCGAGACGCGCGGGGTGGTCGTCATCCTGCACGGGGATCTGCGGGCGGAGGCGGCGCGGGCCGTCCCCGTCCTCGTGGACCGGTTCGCCCCGTACGGCTACACGCCGTTCGTCCAGCCCAACCGCGGCGGTGTGGTCGTGCAGGCGTACCCCCTGGCCGTCGTCGACGAGCGGCCGCGCGTCCGCCTGAGCGTCACGCTGTTCGTGCTCACCGTCCTCTCCACGCTGCTCGCGGGCTCGCTGTTCTTCGTCGGCTCGCCGGTCTTCGACGCGCTCCGGAGCCTGCCGTTCCCGGGCTGGCTCCTCAGCGGGACGCCGTTCGCCGTGCCCCTCCTCGTCATCCTCGGCGTCCACGAGTTCGGCCACTACCTGACGGCCCGGCGCTACGGGGCGGCGGTGAGCCTGCCCTACTTCATCCCGGCACCGCCGCCCTTCATCTTCGGGACGCTGGGGGCCCTGATCCGCATGCGATCACCGGTCCGCGACCGCAACTCGCTCTTCGACATCGCGGCCGCCGGCCCGCTCGCCGGATTCTTCGTCGCCCTGCCGGCGTTCCTGCTCGGGCTGGCGTGGTCGCAACCCATGCCCGCCAGCGCCGAGACGCTCGGCGGCTTCGGACACTCGCTGGCGACGCGATTCCTGGTCTGGCTGCGCTTCGGCGACCTGCCGGACGGCGTGAGCCTGCTCACGCACCCGGTGGCGGACGCGGCCTGGGTCGGGCTGCTCGTGACTGCGCTCAACCTGTTCCCGGTCGGGCAGCTCGACGGCGGGCGGATCGCGTACGCGCTGTTCGGCCGGCGCCACTATGCCGTCGGCGTGACGACCTTCGTGCTGCTGATCCTCCTCGGCCTGCTCACCGGCGCCGCCAACTGGTTCGTCTGGGCGGGGCTGCTCTTCTTCTTCATCGGGTTCCACCACACGCCGCCGCTGAACGACGTGACGCCGCTGTCGCCG
>JAICGY010000061.1 GCA_025922915.1 Candidatus Methylomirabilota bacterium
CCGCGCGGTGGTCGTGGGTCCGGGTGGCGACGAAGTATCCGCGGCTGGCCGAGCAGTACTTCTCCGCCCGCGGGGTGCAGGTGGAGATCGTCCGGCTCGACGGCTCGATCGAGCTGGCGCCGCTGGTGGGCCTGGCCGAGCGCATCGTCGACCTCGTCCAGTCCGGCCAGACCCTGCGGGCCAACGGCCTGGTCGAGGTGGCCGAGATCGTGCGCTCCACGGCGCGCCTCATCGTGAACCGCGCGGCCATGAAGACCGCGTACGCGGACGTCACGCGGCTGGTCGACGACATGCGCCGGGCCCGGGCGGACGACGCCGCCGTGCCGGGAGCCCGGCCATGAGACGGCTGGACGCGCGAGAGCTCGGCGTCGAGGCCGTCGTCCGCGCCGTAGACCGCCCCGCCTCGGCCGTGCCGGCGGACGTGGCCCGCGCCGTCGACGAGATCCTCGCCGCGGTGCGCAGCCGGGGCGACCAGGCGCTCCTGGACTACACCGCCCGCCTCGACGGGTTCCGCGCGTCGGCGCCGGCCGCCCTCGCCATCGGCGCGGCGGAGATGGAGGCGGCCGAGCGCGCGCTGCCCGCCGGGGCGCGGGCCGCGCTCGCCTACGCCGCCGAGCGCATCGAGCGCTACCACGCGGCGGCGGTGCCGAAGTCCTGGCGGCTCACGGACGAGCACGGCTCCGTGCTCGGCCAGGAGGTCCGGCCGCTCGACCGCGTCGGCCTCTACATCCCCGGCGGCCGGGCCGCCTATCCCTCGACCGTCCTGATGACCGCCGTGCCCGCGCGGGCGGCCGGGGTCCGGGAGATCGTGCTCGTCACGCCACCGGGCCCCGACGGTCGCGTGCAGGAGGCCGTCCTCGCCGCCGCGCGCGTCGCGGGCGTGACGGAAGGCTGGCGCGTCGGGGGCGCGCAGGCGATCGCCGCGCTGGCCTACGGCACCGCCTCCATCCGCCGGGTGGACAAGATCGTCGGCCCCGGCAACGCCTACGTCGCGCTCGCCAAGGTGCGGGTGTTCGGCGAGGTGGGCATCGACATGATCGCCGGTCCGAGCGAGGTCGTGGTGATCGCCGACCGGGAGGCCGATCCGGCCTGGATCGCCGCCGACCTCCTGGCGCAGGCCGAGCACGACCCGATGGCCCGCGCGGTCCTGATCACGGACGCGCCGCTCCTGCTCGACCGCGTGACGGCCGCGCTCGCGGCCCAGCTCGCGGGCCTGTCGCGCCGGGCGATCGCCACCGCGGCGCTGGAGACCCACGGCGCCCTCGTCCTCGTCGACCGCCTGGAGACGGCGGTCGAGATCGCCAACCGGCTGGCGCCCGAGCATCTGGAGCTCATGGTGACGGTGCCGGCCGCGCTCCTTCCGCGCGTGCGGCACGCCGGCGCGATCTTCCTCGGCGCCCACACGCCGGAGGTCGTCGGCGACTACGTGGCGGGGCCGAATCACGTGCTGCCGACGGCGGGCACGGCCCGGTTCGCCTCGCCTCTCGGGCCCGAGGACTTCGTCAAGCGCTCGAGCGTCATCGAGTACTCGCCCACCGGTCTGGCCGCCGCCCTGCCTCACCTCGACGTCCTCGCGCGGCTGGAGGGGCTGACGGCGCACGCCGGGGCGGCCCGGATCAGGCAGGGGGAGGATCGGCGATGAGCGAACCGTTCACGCCGCGGCAGGCGCGGGTGGAGCGGAAGACCAAGGAGACGGAGGTCGTGGTGACCCTCGGCCTGGACGGCACGGGCACGTCGAAGGTCGTCACGCCGATCCCGTTCTTCACGCACATGCTGGAGGCCTGGGCCAAGCACGGGCTGCTGGACCTCGCGGTCGCCGCCACGGGCGACGTGGAGGTGGACATCCACCACACCGTCGAGGACGTCGGTATCGTGCTCGGGCAGGCGCTGCGGAAGGCCCTGGGCGACAAGCGGTCCATCGTGCGCTACGGGACGGCCTTCGTCCCGATGGACGAGGCCCTGCTCCAGGCCTCGATCGACGTCTCCGGACGGCCGTTCCTGGTGTGGAGCGTGCCCGTCGCCCGCGCGCGCGTCGCCGGCTTCGATCTCGACATGCTCCAGGAGTTCTTCCGCGCCTTCGCCTTCAACGCGGAGATGACGCTGCACGTCACGATGCACTACGGCCACAACCTTCACCACGTGGCGGAGGCGGTGTTCAAGGCGGTCGGCCGGGCACTCGCCGAGGCGACCCGGCGGGATCCGCGGATCAGCGGCCTGCTGCCGTCGACGAAGGGCGCGCTGTGATCGCGATCGTCGACTACGGGCGGGGTAACCTGGGCTCCGTCGAGACGGCGTTCGCGCGGGTGGGCGTGCCGGCGGTCGTCACCCAGGACGCGCGGGTCGTCGACGACGCCGACGCCGTGGTCCTGCCCGGGGACGGGGCCTTCCACGACGCGATGGCGAACCTCGGGATGCTCGGGTTGCTGCCGGCCGTGCGCGCCGCCCTCGACGGCCGCCGCCCCTTCCTCGGCATCTGCCTCGGCTACCAGCTCCTGTTCTCCAGCAGCGAGGAGTTCGGCGAGGGGCAGGGCCTCGATGCGATCCCGGGGGTGGTCCGGCGGTTCGGCCCCGGCCGCAAGGTGCCGCACATGGGCTGGAACCGCGTGTGGCACGGCGGCCGCCTGCGGCTGTTCGACGGCATCGCCGATGGCGCGCACTTCTACTTCGTCCACTCCTACTACCCGGAGGCCCGGGTGGACGACTGCGCGCGGACCGGGGCGCTTCGCACCGCGTGGTGCGACTACGGCGTGCGGTTCGCAGCCGCGGTGGAGACGGGCCGCGTCCACGCCACCCAGTTCCATCCCGAGAAGAGCCAGCGCGCCGGCATCCGGCTGCTGGAGAACTTCGCCGCGATCGTGAAGGAGGGCCGGTGATCGTCATCCCGGCCGTGGACGTCCGGGAGGGGCGCTGCGTGCGCCTGCGCGAGGGGCGGGCGGATGCGGAGACGGTCTTCTCCGACGACCCGGTCGCGATGGCGGAACGCTGGGCCGCCCTCGGTGCCGAGCGTCTCCACGTCGTCGACCTCGACGGCGCGTTCGCCGGCACGCCGCGCCAGACCGCGCTCGTCACGAAGATCGCCGCCGCGGTGCGTCCCGTCCCCGTCGAGGCCGGGGGCGGCCTCCGGGACCTCGCCGCCGTCGAGGCCCTGCTGCAGGGCGGGGTGGCCTGGGCGGTGCTCGGCACCCGCGCCGCACTCGACCCCGCGTTCGTGGCCGAGGCGTGCACCCGGTTCCCCGGGCAGGTCATCGTGGCGGTCGACGCACGGGGCGAGCAGGTCGCGGTCCGCGGCTGGACGGAGACCGCCGCGATCACCGTCCTCGACGTCGCCCGGCGCGCGCGCGACGCGGGGGCGGTGGCCCTGCTCTACACCGACGTGTCGCGCGACGGCACCGAGCAGGGGCCGAACCTCGAGGCGACGGCCGCCCTCGCGCGGGCGGTGGCTCTGCCGGTGCTCGCCTCGGGCGGCGTCGGCTCGGTTGCCGACCTGCGCGCGCTGTCCGGGCTGCCCGGCGTGGCGGGCGCCATCGTGGGGCGCGCGCTCTACACGGGAGCGGTGAGCCTGCCGGCCGCGATCGCGGCGGTCCGGGAGGGCGCATGCTGACCAAGCGCGTCATCCCCTGCCTGGACGTCAAGGACGGGCGCGTCGTGAAGGGTGTCCGCTTCGTCGACCTGCGCGACGCCGGCGACCCGGTCGAGGTCGCCCACGCCTACGACGCGCAGGGGGCCGACGAGCTCGTGTTCCTGGACATCACGGCCTCCTGGGAGGCGCGCGCGATCATGCTGGACGTGGTCCGCCGCACGGCGGAGGGGATCTACATGCCGCTGACCGTCGGCGGCGGCGTGCGGACGGTCGACGACGTGCGCCGGCTGCTGCGCGCCGGCGCCGACAAGGTCTCGCTGAACACGGCGGCGCTCGAGCGGCCCGCCGTCATCCGCGAGGCGGCCGAGCGCTTCGGCAGCCAGTGCATCGTCGTGGCCATCGACGCCCGCCGCGCCGCGCCGCCGGGGGCGGCCGTGGTCACCGCGGCCGAGGACGGGGGCCCCGCGCGCTGGGACGTGTACACGCACGGGGGGCGGCGGGCGACCGGGCGCGACGCCGTCGAATGGGCGCGGGAGGCGGTGGGGCTGGGGGCGGGGGAGATCTTGCTGACGAGCATGGATCGCGACGGCACCAAGGACGGTTTCGACCTCGCCCTGACGCGCGCGGTGTCGCAGGCGGTCTCCGTGCCCGTCATCGCCTCCGGCGGGGCGGGCACGCTCGAGCACTTCCACGAGGCGCTGACCGAGGGGTGCGCGGACGCCGTCCTCGCCGCCTCGCTCTTCCACTTCGGCATCCACACGATCGCCGAGGCCAAGCGTTACCTGCACGAGCGCGGCGTCGAGGTGCGTCTGTGATGGCCGCCGACCTGCGCTTCGACGGCGCCGGGCTCATCCCCGCCGTCGTGCAGGAGGCCGAGACGGGCGAGGTGCTCATGGTCGCCTGGATGGACCGGCAGGCGCTCGAGAGGACGCTCGCCACCGGGCTCGCCCACTACTGGTCGCGGTCACGCCAGGCGCTGTGGCGGAAGGGCGAGACCTCCGGCCACGAGCAGCACGTCCGCGGCGTCTACGCCGACTGCGACCGCGACGTCCTCCTCGTCCAGGTCCACCAGCGGGGCGTGGCCTGCCACACCGGCGAGCGGAGCTGCTTCTTCACCCCGCTCGCCGGGCCCGCGCCGGCCGCCGGGATGCTGGAGCGGCTGGAGCGGGTGGTGGCCGATCGCAAGGCGCACCCGCGCCCCGGCTCCTACGTGGCCGGGCTCCTCGACCGCGGGGAGGCCGCGGTGTGCCGGAAGATCGGCGAGGAGGCGGTCGAGGTCGTGACGGCTGCGCTCGGGGGCGAGGGCGACCGACGGGTGGTCGAGGAGATCGCCGACCTGTGGTTCCACACGATGGTGCTGCTCGGGGCCCGCGCCATCCCGCTGCGGGACGTGCTGGAGGAGCTGGCGCGGCGCCACGGCCGGCCCCCGGCGCCGGCGGGCTAGAGCGGGCGAGTGGCGGCGCGCCGGGCCGCCGTGGTGGTCGTCGCCGTGCTGACGATGGCCGCGTGCGCGGGCTCCCGCATCGAGGGCAACGTCTTCCGCGGGGAGAGCGGCTATCGGGTGACGCTGCCGGCCGGCCCGTGGCGGGTGGTGCAGGCGGGCGAGGCGGGCCTCGAGCTGCGCCACGCGGTCGCACCGGCCGGCATGCTCGTGAACGCCACGTGCGTTTCGGCCGCGGTGCGTCGGCCGCCGGAGCTGCTCGTCCGGCACCTGCTGGTCGGCGTCCGGGACCGCGAGGTCCTCGAGGCGGGGGAGATGCCGGTGAACGGCCGGGTCGCGACGCACACCCTCCTCGAGGGACGCTGGCGCGAGGGCGAGGATCGCGTGCGTATCGAGGCCTACGTGCTGAAAGGCACGGAGTGTGTCTACGATCTGCTGTACGTGGCCGCGCCCGGGGTGTTCGCGGAGGGACGCGACGAGTTTCGCCGGTTCGTGGAGAGTTTCGACGCGGAGTGAGGGGACGTGGAAGCCTATTTGCGGCAGACGGCGATGTGGTACGGCGGCGTCGGGCTCCTGACGGCCCAGGTGGTGCGGAGCCTCGCCCTGCCGCCCCGGTACTTCCGGCTCATCGTCCTCGAGGTCGAGGTGATGGGCGTGCGCTCGCTCGGGGTCGCCCTCACCGCGGCCGTCTTCACGGGGATGGTCTTCGCGCTCCAGAGCGCCGTGAACATGGCCCGGTTCGGGGCGGAGAGCTACGTCGGCCCCGTGGCGGCCCTGGCGATCCTCCGCGAGCTCGGCCCGGTCCTCACCGCGATCCTGGTCGGCGGCAAGGTGGCCTCCGGCATCACCGCCGAGCTCGGCTCGATGAAGGTCACCGAGCAGATCGACGCCCTGCGGACGCTGGGCGTCAACTACATCAAGCGGCTCATCGTGCCCCGCGTGCTGGCCGCCCTCGTGGTGTTCCCGCTGCTCACCGTGCTCGCCGACGCCCTCGGCGTCCTCGGGGGCATGGTGATCATGGCCATCGAGCGGGGCGCCGACATGTACGCGTACTGGAACACCACGGTCTACTGGGTGGTGCCGCGCGACTTCCTGACCGGCGTGGCGAAGTCCGTGGTGTTCGGCGCGGTGATCACGCTGATCGGCTGCTACAACGGGCTGAGCACGAGCGGCGGGACCGAGGGGCTGGGGCGGGCCACGACGGCGACGGTCGTGCACGTCACGATGGGCGTCATCGTCTCGGACTTCTTCCTCACGAAGATGCTGCTCATGGTGTTCTGGTGATGGCGCTCGCGGCTCGCGGCGCCCGGCCTCCCGCCGTCCGCGCGGCGCCCGGCACGGCCCTGGTCGAGGTGCGCGCCCTCCAGAAGCGCTTCGACGGCCAGCCCGTGCTGCGGGACCTGTCCTTCACGCTGGCGAAGGGCGAGACGCTCGTCGTCATGGGGGGCAGCGGCTCGGGCAAGACCGTCATGCTGCGCTGCGTGGCCGGCCTCATCCGCCCCTCCGCCGGCACCGTCCGCCTCTTCGGCAAGCCCATCGAGACGCTCTCGGAGGAGGATCTGCTGCCCATCCGGCGCCGCATGGGCTACGTCTTCCAGGGCGCGGCGCTGTTCGACTCGCTGACCGTGCTCGAGAACGTGGCCTACCCGCTGCGCGAGCACACCGACCTGGCCGAGGCGGCCGTGCGGGCCCGGGTGGTGGACGTGCTCTCGCTGGTCGGCCTCGGGGCCGAGGTGCTGCCGCAGCTGCCGTCCGAGCTCTCGGGCGGCATGCGCAAGCGGGTCGGCATCGCGCGCGCGATCGTCACCGAGCCGGAGGTGCTGCTGTTCGACGAGCCGACGGCGGGCCTCGACCCCACGAACTCGCGGCTCGTGGCCGAGCTGATCGTCCACCTCAAGGGCGGCGTCTGCGACACGGCCATCGTGGTGACCCACGATCTCGACCTGGCGCGCACGGTCGCCGACCGCATCGCGATCCTCATCGGCGGTCGCTTCGCCGCCCTCGGGCCCCGCGAGGAGGTCCTCGCCTCGCCGGATCCCGCGGTGCAGGCATTCCTGGGCGGGGAGGCGCGGTGACGTGGTGACCGAGGACCGCCAGGACCGCCGGTACACCCTGCGGGTCGGGATCTTCGTGCTCGTGGGCCTCGCCGTCTTCATCGGGGCGATCTACGCTCTCGGGGCGCGGGCCCGGCTCTTCGAGCCCCGCTACACGATCCACGCGGACTTCACCGAGGTGGGGGGGCTGACCGAGGGCGCGACCGTCCGCCTCGCCGGCGTCCAGATCGGGCGGGTGAGCGGCGTGCACCTGCCGCCCGATCCGGGCGGCAAGGTCCGCGTCGACCTGACGATCGCCCGGCAGTTCTCCGACCGCATCCGGGAGGACTCCGTGGCGCGCATCGAAACCCAGGGGCTGCTCGGCGACCGGATCGTCGAGATCACCGTGGGGACCGCGAAGACCCCGCCCGTGGAGCCGGGGGGCGTGCTGGCCGCCCGCGATCCCGTCGACATCGGGCAGGTCGTCAACGAGAGCGCGGAGATCGTCAAGAGCGTGGGCGCCCTCGCGGAGAGTCTGCGGCAGACGGCCGAGACGCTCAACCAGTCGAAGCTGATCGAGGAGGCCTCGCTCACCGTCGCCTCCGCCCGCCGGGCAGCCAGCCGCATCGAGACGCTGACCGACCAGGTGGGACGGGTGGTGAACCAGGTCGAGACCGGAGGGGGCTGGGCGCACGCGCTGATCTACGAGGAGCCGGTGGCGCTCCGCCGGCTCAACGAGCTGATCGCCTCGACGCACGCCCTGGTCGAGCGCGTGCAGCGCGGGGAGGGCGCCGTCGGCGTGCTGACCTCCGAGCAGTCGACGACGGCGGCGAAGCGGTTCGTGGCGGCCATGGAGCGGTTCTCCCGGCTCGCCGAGAAGCCGTCCCCCGAGGACGGCGTCCTGCCCGCGCTGCTGTTCGACCCGACGTACCGGCCCCTGCTCGACGACCTCCGCCTCACGGCGCGCAACCTGCGCGAGGTCTCGGACCGGCTCGCGGGCGGCCGGGGCGCGCTGGGCGGTCTGCTGAAGGACGAGCCGGGCGACGCCGGCCTGGCCGCGGCGTCCCGGGACTTCCAGGCCGCGATGGCCAACCTCCGCGCGATCACCGAGAAGGTCAACGAGGGCGAGGGGACGATCGGCGCCCTCATCGCCGACCCCAGCGTCTACGAGCGGCTCGTGACCATCCTCGAGGGCGCGCAGCGCAGCTTCCTGCTCCGCCGGCTGCTCCGCGGCCTCGGCGACCGGGGCGAGGAGGTGCGCGAGGAGCCGTCTCGCCCGCCGGCCGGCGGCGCCCGGAGGCGGTAGCGTGGTCCGGGACCGGACCGTCCACCGCTGCCAGCAGTGCGGCTTCGCCGGCCCCAAGCCCGGCACGTGCCCGGACTGCCGGCGGGCGACGGGCGAGCTCGTCGCGCTGGTGGAGGAGCGGCAGGAGCCCGCGGCGCGCGGGGCCCGGCGGCCCGCCGGCATCTCGCGGCCGGTGCGGCTGCGCGACGTCGTGACCGAGCCGGACGACCGGATGCCCACGGGCATCGGCGAGCTCGACCGGGTGCTCGGGGGAGGCGTCGTCCGCGGCTCGCTCGTGCTGATCGGCGGCGACCCCGGCATCGGGAAGAGCACGCTGCTGCTCCAGACCGCCCGCGCGCTGGCCCGGACGGCGCCCCCGGTGCTCTACGTGTCGGCCGAGGAGTCGGCGCCGCAGGTGAAGCTGCGCGCCGAGCGGCTCGGCCTCGCCGGCGAGGATCTCCTGCTCTGGGCCGAGACCGATCTCGACGCCGTCCTCGCCGAGCTCGACGCCGTGAAGCCGCGGGCGCTCGTGGTCGACTCGATCCAGACCGTGTTCCTGCCCGCGCTGGAGTCGGCTCCGGGCAGCGTGGCGCAGGTGCGCGAGTGCGGCGCGCGGCTCATGACGATGGCCAAGGGGCGCGGGATCGCCACCTTCCTGGTCGGTCACGTGACCAAGGAGGGCGCGCTCGCCGGCCCGCGGGTGCTCGAGCACCTGGTCGACACCGTCCTGTACTTCGAGGGCGACCAGCATCACGCCTACCGGATCCTGCGCGCGATCAAGAACCGGTTCGGCTCGACCAACGAGATCGGCGTGTTCGAGATGACCTCGGGCGGCCTCGCCGACGTCGCGGACGCCGCGGCGTTCTTCCTGGCCCAGCGACCCACCGATGCGCCCGGGTCCGTCGTCGTGCCGAGCCTGGAGGGCACTCGCCCGCTCCTCCTCGAGCTGCAGGCTCTCGTCGGGCGCGCGTCGTTCGGCACGCCGCGGCGCACCGTCGAGGGCGCCGACTACAACCGGGTATGCCTGATGCTGGCCGTGCTGGAGAAGCGCGCGGGGGTGCCGATCGGCACCCAGGACGTCTTCGTCAACGTGGCCGGCGGCGGTCGGGTCGTGGAGCCGGCCGCCGACCTGGCCATCCTGATCGCCGCCGCCTCGAGCTACCTGGAGCGCCCGGTGGCACCGGACGTGGTCGTCCTGGGCGAGGTGGGACTCACGGGGGAGGTGCGCGCGGTCAGCGGGATCGAGCCCCGGCTGCGCGCGGCGGCCCAGCTCGGCTTCCGGGCCGCCGTCGTGCCGCGCGGCAACGTGGATGGGGCGCCGCCCCTGCGGGTGACCGGAGTGACGACGGTGACCGAGGCCGTCGCAGTCCTCCTCGGCGGATGAGAGCAACCGTCGGGCGCCTGCTCGCGGTGGCGGCGGGGGCCGTCCTCGGCGCGGCGCTGGCCCCCGGGGCGGCCACGTCGGCGTGGACGGGCGCCGGCGTCGTCGGCGGGCTCGCCGCCGTGGCCGTGGCGACCGAGGTTCTCACCCTGCGCGTGGCTCCCCGACGTCTGCTGGGCGGCGGTGCGGGCGCCGTCGCCGGCGTGGTGGCGGGGGTGGCGCTCGCCACGGGGCTGGCACCGCTCCTGCCCGCGGCGAGCCTCGTCGTGCCGGCGGGCCTCTGCCTCGTGGGCGGCGGGCTGGGCGCCGTCCTCGGCGCGCGGGCGGTGGCGACGGACGCCAAGGGCCAGGGCCCGGCGCGGCTGCTGGACACGTCGGCGATCATCGATGGCCGGATCGCCGACGTCGCCGCCGCCGGCGCCCTCGACGGCGATCTCGTCGTGCCCCGGTTCGTGCTGCGGGAGCTCCAGAGCCTGGCCGACGCGAGCGACACCACGCGACGGCAGCGCGGGCGGCGCGGCCTCGACGTGCTGGACCGGCTGCGCCGGGACCGCGGTCTCGTCATCGACGAGACCGACGTGCCGGGGATCGCCGACGTGGACGGCAAGCTCGTGGCGCTGGCCCGGTCGCGCGGCGGCCGGCTCGTCACCGGCGACACGGCGCTCGCGCGGGTCGCCGCGCTCTCCAACGTCGCCGTGCTCAACGTGCACGACCTCGCGGCCGCGCTCCGCCCGGCCGTCATCCCGGGGCAGTCGATGCCGGTCCACCTCGTGCGACCGGGCAAGGAGCCCGGACAGGGCATCGGGTACCTCGACGACGGTACGATGGTCGTCGTCGAGGGCGGTACGCGCCGCCTCGGCCAGGGGGTGGACGTGGTCGTGACGTCGGTCCTGCCGACCGCGGCCGGCCGTATCGCGTTCGCGCGGCTCCGTGACGAGGACGCGGCCGGTGCCTAGCGTGGCGGTGGTGGTGCCCGCCGGCGGCACGGGCATCCGGCTCGGGCGGCGGACCCCCAAGCAGTACCTGCGCGTGGCCGGCATCCCCATCCTGCTCGCCACCGTGCGGCGGTTCCTGCGGCACCCGTCCGTGCGCGCGGTGGTCGTCGCGGCGCCGGCCGGACGCCTGGCCCGCACCCGGGCGCTGCTCGGGCGCAGCCGGCGGGTCTCGCTCGTCGTGGTGGAGGGCGGTGCGACCCGGCAGGAGTCCGTGTGGCGCGCCCTGCAGGCGGCGCCGGAGGACGTGGACATCGTGCTGGTCCACGACGCCGTGCGGCCCTTCATCACCGCGCGGCTGGTCGACGACGTCATCGCCGCCGCCGCCGAGCACGGGGCGGCCGTCTGCGCGCTGCCGATCGCCGAGACGGTGAAGCGGGCACGCCACGGGCTCGTGGTCGAGACGGTGGACCGGGCCGGGCTGGTCACCGTGCAGACGCCGCAGGGCTTCCGGGCCGCGGTCCTGCGCGAGGCGCACGACAAGGCCCGTCGCGACGGCGTGGAGGGCACGGACGACGCCATGCTGGTCGAGCGGTTGGGGCACGCGGTCCGCGTCGTCGCCGGCCATCCCGAGAACGTGAAGATCACGACCGCCGACGACCTGCGGCGGGCGCGGCGGCGCCCGTGAACCGCGTGGGCTTCGGCTTCGACGTCCACCCCCTCGTCCGCGGCCGGCCGCTGGTGCTCGGCGGGGTGACGATCCCGTGCGAGGTGGGGCTCGGCGGGCACTCGGACGCCGACGTCCTCGCCCACGCCATCGGGGAGGCGTTGCTCGGGGCCCTCGCGCTCGGTGACCTGGGCCGCCACTTCCCCGACACGGACGCCCGGTGGCGCGGGGTCTCGAGCCTGGTGCTCCTGCGCCACGTCGTGGCCCTGCTCGGCGCGCGCGGCGCCGAGATCGTGAACGTGGACGCGACCGTCGTAGCGCAGGCGCCCCGCCTGGGCCCGTTCCTGGACGACATGGCCAAGCGGCTCGCCGACGCCCTCGGGCTGCCAGGCGGGCGGGTGAGCGTGAAGGCCAAGAGTCCCGAGGGTCTGGGCGTCCTCGGCCGCGGGGAGGGGATCGCGGCCATGGCGGCGGCCAGCGTCGAGGCGCCGGCGTGAGCGACGCACCGAGGAGGTCCGATCGGCGATGAGGGTCTACAACACGCTCACCCGGAGCAAGGAGCCGTTCGTCCCGCTGACGCCCGGGACCGTCGGGATGTACGTGTGCGGAATCACGCCCTACGACCTCTCGCACGTCGGCCACGCCCGGAGCGCCATCGCCTTCGACGTCGTCCGGCGCTGGCTGCTCGCCCGGGGCTTCCGGGTCACGTTCGTCAGGAACTTCACCGACGTGGACGACAAGATCATCCGGCGCGCGGCCGAGGAGGGCGTGCCGCCCCGCGAGGTCTCCGAGCGATACATCGCGGAGTACCGGGCCGACATGGAGGCGATCGGCGTGCTGGCCGGGGACGTGGAGCCCAAGGCGACGGAGCACGTTCCGGAGATGGTCGCGCACATCGCGTCCCTGGTGGCGGGGGGTTTCGCCTACGTCGTGGCCGGCGACGTGTACTTCCACGTGGAGCGCTTCGCGGACTACGGCAAGCTCTCGGGCAAGCGGCTCGACGAGCTTCTCGCCGGCGCCCGCGTGGAGGTCGACGAGCGCAAGCGCGATCCGCGCGACTTCGCGCTCTGGAAGGCGGCCAAGCCCGGCGAGCCGTCGTGGCCCAGCCCCTGGGGGCCGGGGCGGCCCGGCTGGCACATCGAGTGCTCGGTGATGTCGGTCAAGTACCTCGGCGAGACGTTCGACATCCACGGGGGCGGCGAGGACCTGATCTTCCCGCACCACGAGTGCGAGATCGCCCAGGCGGAGGCGGTGACCGGCAAGCCCCTGGCGCGCTACTGGCTGCACAACGCCTTCGTGAACCTGGGCGCCGAGAAGATGTCGAAGTCGCTCGGCAACACCCTGCTCGTCCGCGAGATCGTCAAGCGCCACGATCCGGACGCGCTGCGCCTCTGGCTCCTGAGCACGCACTACCGCAACCCGGTCGAGTTCTCCGAGGAGCGGCTCGTGGAGGCGGGCCGGCGGCTGCAGCGCCTGGTGCGGCTGGCGCACGACGCCCCGCCGTCGGAGTCGGGGGAGCCCCTCGCCGACGATCTCGCCGCCTTCTCGCGCGCGTTCGAGGCGGCGATGGACGACGACTTCAACACCCCGCAGGCGCTCGCCGCCCTGGCCGGCCTCGAGAGCGCGCTCGTGGAGGCGCGCGACCGCGCTCCGGGCTCTGCGGAGGCCCGCGGCCGGTTCGCCCGGGGGGTCGAGGAGCTGGTCCGCCTCGCGCGGACGCTCGGGCTCCTCCGGCACGAGATCCAGGTGACCGGACCGCCGGCCGAGGTGGAAGCGCTCGTGGCCGAGCGGACGGCCGCCCGCCAGCGCCGCGACTGGCGCCGCGCCGACGAGCTCCGCGCGGCCATCGGCGACAGGGGCTGGGTCGTGGAGGACACCCCGAGCGGTCCCCGCCTCGCCCGCAAGACAGGCTGACCGTGAGCGAAGGCCGCGTCTGGGGCCGGAATCCGGTCCTCTCCCTGCTGCGCAGCGAGCGCCGCCGCGCCGACGAGGTCGCGGTGCTCGCCGGTGCCGGCGGCCCCCTCGGCGAGGTGGTCGCGCTGGCGCGCCGCGCGGGCGTCAAGGTCTCCTTCCGCACCCGCGACCAGCTCACCGCCATCGCCGGCACCCCGGACCACCAGGGGGTGGTGGCCCGGGTCGCGGCGGCGGAGTATGCCAACCTGGAGGAGATCCTCCGGGTGCCGCGCGAGCGCGGCGAGTCGCCCTTCTTCCTGGCCCTGGACCAGGTCCAGGATCCCCGCAACCTGGGCGCGATTCTGCGCACGGCCGAGGCCTTCGGCGCCCACGGGGTCGTCATCCCCAGGCACCACGCGGTGGGCCTGACCGACGCCGCCGGGCGGACGGCCATGGGCGCCCTGGAGTTCGTGAAGGTGGCCCGGGAGCCCAACCTGGTAGGTGCGCTGGAAGTCATGAAGAAAGCAGGGATCTGGGTCTATGGCGCCATCGCCGACGGGGGGGAGGTGCCATGGACCCTCGACCTGGCCGGTCCGGTCTGCCTGGTGCTCGGTAGCGAGGGGGAAGGGCTGCGCCCGCTGGTCCGGCGCACCTGCGACATCCTCGTCTCCGTGCCGATGCAGGGCCGGCTCGGGTCCCTCAACGTGGGGGCAGCGGCGGCCGTGGTCTGCTACGAGGTGCTCCGCCAGCGTCTCGCGCGCCGCCCCGGCGTCCCGGAAGGCCAATGAGGGCTTGACTTTCCTGGGAGCCGAACCTAGATTGGAACTTTGCCTGTGCTGGCGTAGCTCAGAAGGAAGAGCAACTGCCTTGTAAGCAGTGGGTCGGGGGTTCGATTCCCTCCGCCAGCGCCAGTGCAGTGAACCGCGTAGGCTCGGGAAGGCTCACATCACGTGTCGGCGAGCTCGGGGAGGTACCCAAGTGGCCAAAGGGGGCAGACTGTAAATCTGCTGGCGTACGCCTTCGGGGGTTCAAATCCTCCCCTCCCCACCACGCTCGAGGGCACGGTCATCGACGATCGCGGACACGAGGCGAGAACGCGCGGGAATAGCTCAGCGGTAGAGCGCCAGCCTTCCAAGCTGGGGGTCGCGGGTTCGAATCCCGTTTCCCGCTCCATGCGATTTCGAGGAGCCCACGGCTTCGCCGGGGGTGACGAGCGATGGGGGTTCAGGGCCCATGTCG
>JAICGY010000062.1 GCA_025922915.1 Candidatus Methylomirabilota bacterium
AGGAGACGTGCGCGCCGAGCCGTCCCCGCCTCACGCGCCCCTTGACATCGCGGGGCTGGCGCCCACCGAGGGGGCTCGGGTGTGGGGCGCCCCTGCCAGAGCCGTGTCTTCTGGGCCGCGTGTCGGCGTCAAACGGTTCCTCGTGGCTCGCTGACAGGCGCAACCTTCAGTCGGGCAGCGTGCTCTGGCAGGGGCGCCCCACACCCGAGCCCCCGGGGTGACGCGCCGAGGCGCGCAGCGTCAGGAGGACGCGAGAAGCCGGGCGAGCTCGGCGTGGATGGACGCGCGCGCCGGGCGGACGTGGCGCGGGCCGTAGTGCTCGCGCAGGCCCTCGCACAGCACGGGGAGCGCGATCGTCACGTCGGCGAAGAGCATGACGTTGAGCCCGGCCGGCGCCTCCTTGCCCCACGAGATGCACTCGCTCGCGACGGAGGCGCCGCCGAGGCCGCCGTGCACGGCGTTGTCCGTGGTGATCTGGATGGCCGCGCGGTGCGGGCAGGCGTCGCCCCCGCCGCGGATGGCGTGGACGCTCGTCGCCGTGATCTGGATGAAGTCCTTCGGCACGCCGCCGCCCAGGAAGATCGCCGCCGTCCCCGGCCCCGGCGCCATGAAGCGGTTCATCATCGCCAGCGCGATCTCGTAGTCCTTGAAGAAGTCCACGACGGGACCCGACCGGCCGGCCGTGCGGTAGCCCTCGGCTAGCGGGCCGTCGGGCGCCGCCGGCACGAACAGCGGGACGCCGTGGCGGTGACACGTGGCCGCGATGGCGTCGCCCAGCCCCTGCCCCGCGAGCCAGCGGCCGAACTCGTCCATGAAGCGGACGCCGGGGATGGTGGGCGCCGGCCAGCGCGCGGCGAGATCCTCGAAGAAGCCGCGCGTGAAGTCCTCCATCGCGTCGTAGTCCTTGGCGGCGACCACGTGGTCATAGAATCGATAGTAGCCCTCGTGCCAGAGCGCCTCGTCGTCCACGCGCTCGGGCTCCACCTGCAGCACGGGCGCGCCGCGATGGTCGAGGAGGTCCTCGGTGACGTTGGCCGAGGTCGACACGACGAGGTCGACGTACCCGCGCTCGACGAGCCAGGTCACGAGGGGCCACAGGCCCGCGCTCGCCAGCGAGCCGGCCAGGCCCAGGCAGATCAGCGAGCCCTCGTCGATCATCGTCGTCCAGGCCTCGAACGCCTGGCCGAGCTTGCGCCCCTGGAAGGCGGAGCGCCGCATGCGTGCGAGCAGGCGCGCGACGCCGCCACCGCCGTCCTCGGCATCCCCGGTCACGCGCAGCGGCACGCGCGGCACGCGGGCCTGCGCGATCTCCGGCTCTCGCCCGGCGCCGTCCATGCGCGCTAGGATCGCACCGTGACGCAGGACGTCGCACGACTTTTCGACGCGATGGCGGACGACGCCGAGGACCTGGAGCCGTGGTACGCGCACCTCTACGCGCGCCTGGACGCGCTCGTGCGCGCGTGCCTCCGTCCCCGCCCCGGCGGCTCGCGCCGGGCGCTCGACGCGGGCTGCGGGACCGGCGCGCAGACCGCGATCCTCGCCGACCTCGGCTGGGAGGTGCACGGCCTCGACCTCGCGGCCCGGCCGCTCGCCGTGGCGCGCCGGCGCGCGCCCGGCGCGCGGCTGGTGCAGGGGCGCCTGGAGGCGCTGCCGTACCGTGACGCGGCCTTCGACGCCGTCGCGTGCTGCGGCAGCACGCTGTCGTTCGTGGAGACGCCCGGGCACGCGCTCGCTGAGCTCGCGCGCGTCCTCGCCCCCGGCGGCCGGCTGCTCCTCGAGTGCGAGCAGAAGTGGAGCGCGGACCTGGGCTGGACGGCGGCGAGCGCGCTGACCGGCGATCCGCTCGGCTACGGCGTGCGCCCCGGCGCGCTGCTGCGCGTCCTGGCCGGTCCGCCCGCGGGGTGCTGGCTGCCCTACCCGGGATACGGGCGGCTCCGGCTCTTCGCACGCGGCGAGCTTCGCGCCCTGCTCGCCGCCGCCGGCCTCGTGGAGGTCCAGGCCCGGGGCATCCACGCCGCGACGGGTCTCATTCCCTCGACCGTCCTCCACCGGCCAGCCCTCTCCCGGCCCGTCGCCGCGCTCTACCGTCGCCTCTGCGCGCTCGACACCCGGCTCGGGGCCCGCACGCCCGCCCTCGCGAGCAGCCTCGTCGTGCTGGCGCGCCGCTGCGATGGCGGCACACCCCCGCGGTAGAATGGGGTCCCCGCCCCGGGGAAGGAGGCCGCCGCACCGATGCCCGTCCGTACCCGCGACCTGCGCGTCGTCGACATCCGGCCGCTGCTGCCGCCGGCGATCCTGCTCGAGGAGCTGCCGATGGGGGAGACGGCCTCCCTCACGGTGAGCCGCGGCCGGGACGCCCTGACCCGGATCCTGAACGGCGCCGATGACCGGTTGCTCGTGGTCGTCGGGCCCTGCTCGATCCACGACCCGGTCGCCGGGATGGACTACGCCCATCGTCTCGCGCTGGTGGCCGGCAGCCACGCCGCCGACCTGCACGTCGTCATGCGCGTCTACTTCGAGAAGCCGCGCACGACGGTCGGCTGGAAGGGCCTCATCAACGACCCGCGGCTCGACGGCTCCTTCCGGATCAACGACGGCCTGCGCCTCGCGCGCCGGCTGCTGCTCGATCTCGCGGAGCTCGGGCTCCCCGCCGGCTGCGAGTTCCTGGACCCGATCACGCCGCAGTTCCTCGCCGACCTCGTCACGTGGGGGGCCATCGGCGCGCGCACGACCGAGAGCCAGGTGCACCGCGAGCTGGCCTCGGCGCTCTCGATGCCCGTCGGGTTCAAGAACGGCACCGACGGCGGGGTGCAGATCGCCATCGACGCCATCCGCGCCGCCACCCACGCGCACTGCTTCCTGGGCGTCACCGAGCAGGGCCTCGCCGGCATCGTCGCCACCCGCGGCAACCCCGACTGCCACGTCATCCTCCGCGGGGGCGCCCACGGCCCCAACCACGACGCGATCAGCGTGCAGAAGACGCTCGCCGCCCTCCGTGACGCCGGGCTGCCGGCGCGCGTGATGGTCGACGCCAGCCACGGCAACAGCGAGAAGGACCACCGCCGCCAGCCGACCGTCCTCGCCGACGTGGCCGCGCAGCTGCGGCACGGCGAGACGGGCATCGTCGGCGTCATGATGGAGAGCTTCCTCGTCGAGGGCCGCCAGGACCTCGTGGAGCGCTCGCGGCTGGTCTACGGCCAGTCGATCACCGACGCCTGCCTCTCCTGGGAGCAGACGCTGCCGGTGCTCGAGGACCTGGCCGCCGCCGTGCGCGCCCGTCGCCGGGCACACGGCACGGCGCCCGCGCGCTGACCGGCCCCTCCGCGCCCGCCGCCACCGACCGGGAGAGCCTGGCGAGCGCGCGCCTCTGGCTCGCGTTCGTCACGATGATGCTCGTCTCGGGCATCGGCAACACGTTCCCCGTCTTCTTCCCCTCGCTCCTCGCCGAGTTCGGCGGCTCGCGCGGCGCCACCGCGTTCGGCGTGACCCTGCTCTGGATCGGCGGCGCGGCCCTGGGGCCCGTCGCCGGCCGGCTGGTGGACCGCGGCAGCCCGCGCCGGCTGGTCGCTTTCGGGCTGGCCGCGGCCGGCCTGGGGCTCGGCGCCGCCGCGCTGGCTCCCTCGCTCCCGCTGTTCACGCTCGGCTTCGGCGTGGGGGGCGGCATCGGGGTCGGCCTCACGGGCATGGTGACGCAGGCGGCGGTCATCGCCGCCGCGTACCGCCGACGACGGGGCTTCGCGACGGGCATCGCCTTCTCGGGCTCCATGGCCGGGTACGTGCTCGCGACGCCCGCCCAGTGGGCGATCGACGTGGTCGGCTGGCGGGGGACCATCGCGGCCTACGTGGTCGTGATCGCGGTGCTCGTTCCCCTGGTGCTCCGGATCTACCCCGCGCGCCTGGCGCCCCGCGAGGAGACCGTGACCGCCGGCGGGCCGGCGCCGGTCGTGGGCACGCCGGCCTTCTGGCTCCTCGTCGTCGTGTTCAGCGTGGCGCCGTTCGTCGGCTACCTGGCGACGGTGCAGCACGCGCTCTACTTCCGGGGGCTCGGGTTCGACCCGAAGGAGGCGGCGGCGATGCTGATGGTGGGTGGGCTGCTCGCCACCGCGGGACGGGCGCTGGCGGGGCTGGCCGCCGACCGCATCGGCGCGCCCACGACCGGGCTCGTCTCCTACTCGCTCACGCTGCTCGGCGTGCTGTGCCTGATCGGCCTGGAGATCTGGCCCGGCCGGCCGCTCGCCTATCTCTACGTGCTCTTCCTCTTCGTGCCGCTCGGCACGCGCGCGACGATCGTGGCCGTGCTCGTGCCGCGCATCGCGCCTCCCGGCCGGTACGGCAGCGTGTTCGGGCTCCTGTCCATCGGCAACAGCCTGGGGGCCGCGCTCGGTCCCTGGCTCTCGGGCGCCCTCTACGACTGGACGGGCTCCTACCTGGCGATCTGGCTGTTCTGCGGCGCGGTCGTCGCGATCGCGCTCGTCTCGCTGGCCCTCTTCGTCCGGCTCACGACGCCCCGGACCGGGTGAGCGCGCGGCTCAGGCCGCGACGGCCTCGACCAGGCGGCGCACGAGGCCGCCCACGTGGGGCCGGGCGATCCAGCGGACGACCGCCACCAGGTCGTGCTCGGGGTCGATGAAGATCACGTTGCTCCCCGCGCCGCGCGCCGCGAAGCACGAGGCGGGCGTGCCGGGGAACTGGGTCGTTCCGGTATTGAGCCACCAGAGCAGGCCGTATTCCGGGTTGAGCGGGCACGGCTGCCGGATCTCGTCGATCCACGCCGGCGGCACGAGCGCGCGCCCGCCCCACTGCCCGCGCCGCGCCACCAGCAGCCCGAACCGCGCGTGATCGCGCGTGGACATCCAGAGGCCGCCGCCCCAGTGCGAGCCGCCCGGCACCGAGGGCAGCAGCCGGCCGTCCAGGACGATCCACGCGTTGCGATACGGCTGCCACTGCCACGTCGCGGACGCGCCGATGGGGTCCATGACCGCCGTCCGGAGGACCTCGGCCAGCGGCTCGCGGAACACGTGCAGCAGCGCCAGGCTCAGACGGTTGACACGGACGTCGTTGTACTCCCAGAGCGTGCCCGGCGGCCGGAGCGGACGGGCGCGGCCCTTGTCGCTGCGCCCGAGGTCGCTCTTGCCGAGGTCGCGATTGTGATCGATCGTGTCGGGCTTGCCCCACAGCGTCCCCTGCCACTCGCTCGTCTGCTGCAGCAGGTGGCGCCACGTGATGTCTCGGTTCTGCGCCGACGCGAAGCCGCCGTCGGCGACGGTCTCGCGCACCGGGTCGTCGACCGACTTCACCAGGCCGCGCTCGAGCGCCAGCCCCATGAGGACGGCCAGGTACGACTTGGCGACGCTGAACGACATGTCGACCGCGCTCGTGTCGCCCCATTCCGCGACGATGGTGCCGCCGCGCAGGAGGAGGCCGCTCGGCCCGCCGCGGGGCTTGACGGGCCCCGGCACCTCGTCGGGCGCGGGCGGCTCGTCGGCCACGCCGATGTACCGCCCGCTCTCCGTCCGGAAATCGCGCGACCACGGCGACTCGTGGGCGCGGTGGTAGGCGATGGCGGCGGAGAGGGCGTCGGCGCGCAGGCCGGAGGCGGCGGGGTCCATGGTCTTCCAGTCGTCGGGCGCGGGCTCGTAGGGCATGCCCGGAGGGTACGACGAAACCGCGCCCCGGCCGGGGTAAGATACCGGGCCATGCGAGGCATCGTCGCCCACGCCGCCTACCTCCCCTACTGGCGCCTCGACCGCAAGACCCTCGGGGAGGCGCTCGGGGTGCCGGCCGGCAGCGGCACGCGGAGCGTGGCCGCCTACGACGAGGACACGACGTCCATGGGCGTCGAGGCCGCGCGGCTGGCCCTGCGCGGCGGTCGCCTGGCGCCGCGCGCCCTCTACTTCGCGACCGCCGATCCCGCCTATCTCGACAAGACCAACGCCACCGCCATCCACGCCGCGCTCGACCTGCCGCGGGATGCGATGGCGGTCGACATGCTCGGCGCCGTCCGCTCGGCGGCCGGCGCGCTGCGCGCCGCCCTCGATGCGCGCGGGCCGGCGCTCGTCGTGCAGTCCGACGTCCGCACCGGCCTGCCCGCCGGCCTCGACGAGCGCGAGGGCGGCGATGCCGCCGCCGCGTTCCTCTGCGCCGACGACACGCCCGCGCAGCCGGTGCTCGCCGTGCCGATCGGCGCGGCGTCGGCGACGGCCGAGTTCCTCGAGCGCTGGCGGCTGCCGGGCGAGCCGGCCTCCCGGCAGTGGGAAGAGCGGTTCGGCGAGCACGCCTACGTGCCGCTGGGCGAGGCGGCGCTGACCGAGGCCCTCAAGCAGGCGGGCGTCACCCCGGCCGCCCTCGCGCGGCTGATCGTGGCCGGCCCCCACGCCCGCGCCTGCCGGCGCGTGGCGGCCGCCGCGGGCGTTCGCAAGGAGGTGGCGGGCGACGATCTGACGTCGGTCGTGGGCAATGCCGGCGCCGCGCACGCGGGGCTGCTGCTCGCCGACGCGCTCGACCGCGCGCGGCCGGAGGACCTCGTCGCCGTGGTCTCCCTCGCCGACGGCGCCGACGTCACGGTGTGGCAGGTCACGGGCGCCGTCGCCGCCCGCCGCGCCGCGGCGCCGACCGTCGCCGCGCAGGTGGCCGCCGCCGCCGGGCGCGTGTCGTACGCGACCTTCCTGACGTGGCGCGGGGTGATCCGGCGCGAGCCGCCGCGGCGGCCCGATCCGCAGCCGCCGGAGGCGCCCCCGGCCCTCCGGGGTGAGGCCTGGAAGTTCGCGTTCACGGGCAGCCGCTGCCAGGCGTGTGGCGCGCGCCACCTGCCGCCGCAGCGCGTGTGCGTGAAGTGCCACGCGGTCGACCGGATGGCGCCGGAGCGGCTCGCCGACGTGCCGGCCACGATCGCGACGTTCACGGTCGACCGCCTGGCCTTCTCCCCGTCGCCCCCCATGGTGGTCGCGGTGCTCGACTTCGAGGGGGGCGGGCGGTTCCCGTGCGAGATGACCGACGTCGACCCCGGGGCCGTGAAGATCGGCGACCGGGTGGAGATGACGTTTCGCCGGCTCCTGACCGCCGGCGGCGTGCACAATTACTTCTGGAAGGCCCGGCCGGCGCGCCGGGCCTGACGGGAGGGACGAGGCGATGGCGAGCAACGGGATCCGGGACCGCGTGGCGATCGTGGGGATGGGCTGCACGTCGTTCGGGGAGCACTGGGACCGGAGCGTCAACGACCTCCTCGTCGACGCCGCCGGCGAGGCGCTCACCTCGGCCGGGATCGCGCTGCCGCAGGTGGACGCCTTCTGGCTCGGCACGCTCTTCTCGGGCCAGAGCGGGCTCACGCTGTCCCGGCCGCTCAAGATCGACTACAAGCCCGTGAGCCGGCTCGAGAACTTCTGCGCGACGGGCTCGGAGGCCTTCCGCAACGCCTGCTACGCGGTGGCGTGCGGCGCCTACGACGTGGCCATGGCGATCGGCGTCGAGAAGCTGAAGGACTCCGGGTACTCGGGGCTGCCCAACATCGGCGCCGCCGGCGACGGCACGCGCGCCCCGCTGACGGCGCCCGCCATGTTCAGCCTGCTGGCGCCGGCATACGCCGGCAAGTACGGGATCGAGCCGGAGCGGCTCAAGGAGGCCATGACCCGCATCGCCTGGAAGAACCACCGGAACGGCGCCCTCAACCCGCGGGCGCAGTTCCGCAAGGAGGTCCCGAAGGAGACCATCGCCTGCTCGCCGCTGGTGGCCGGCCCCCTCGGCATCTTCGACTGCTCGGGCGTGAGCGACGGCGCCGCCGCCGCCATCGTCGTGCGGGCCGAGGACGCCCGGCGGTACACGGACCGCCCGCTCTACGTGAAGGCGCTGTCCTTCGTCGCCGGCCCCGCGGCGGGGCCCATCGATCCCGACTACGACTACACGACGTTCCCGGAGGTCGTCGCCTCCGCCGCCGACGCCTACGCCCAGGCGGGGCTCAAGGACCCTCGCGCCGAGCTGGCGATGGCCGAGGTGCACGACTGCTTCACGCCGACCGAGCTCGTCCTGATGGAGGATCTCGGCTTCTCCGGCCGGGGAACCGCGTGGAAGGACGTCCTGGCCGGCGTCTTCGACCGGGACGGCGAGCTCGCCGTGAACCCCGACGGCGGCCTCAAGTCCTTCGGGCACCCGATCGGCGCCTCCGGCCTGCGCATGCTCTTCGAGTGCTGGCTCCAGCTGCGGGGCGAGGCCGGCGACCGCCAGATCGCGAGCGTCGGCCGCGGCCGGACGCTCGCGCTCACCCACAACCTCGGAGGAGCGCCCGGGGAGTGCGTGTCCTTCGTCAGCGTCGTCGGCTCCGCTCCGAGCGCCTGAGCCCGCGCATCACGCCATCGAGAAGAGAGGCCAACATGTCGAGTCGGATCGTGTTCTCGCCGCGGTTGCCGAAGCCGGTCATGGAGCTGGGGACGGGATTGCTGCCGGAGGGGTTCGAGCTGGTCGTGGCCGAGCCGGGCCCGGGCGAGCTGCATCCGGCGCTGAAGGACGCGGAGTACTTCATGGGGTTCGCGCGCGCGGAGCTGGACGCGGCGTTCTACCGGGCCGCCCCGCGCCTGAAGCTGGTCCAGCTCATCAGCGCGGGCTACGACCGCGTCGACATCGAGGCGGCCCGTCGGGCGCGCGTGCCGGTGGCCAACAACGGCGGCGCCAATTCCGTGGCGGTGGCCGAGCACACCGTGATGCTCATCCTGGCCGGGCTCAAGAAGCTGGCCTGGCAGCACAACAACGTCGTGGCGGGCAAGTGGCGCGTGGGCGACTTCTCGGAAACGCGGCTCTACGAGCTCTCCGGCAAGACGGTCGGCATCGTGGGCCTCGGGAACATCGGCAAGAAGGTGGCCCGGCGGCTGCGAGGCTTCGACGTGACGCTGCTCTACCACGACATCGTCCGGCTCTCCGAGCACGAGGAGGACGCGCTCGGCGTCCGCTTCGTGCTCCTCGACGAGCTGCTGCGCACGGCCGACGTCGTGACGCTGCACGTCCCTCTCACGAGTCTCACCCGCAACCTCGTCTCCGAGCGCGAGCTCAACTTGATGAAGCCGACGGCCGTGCTCGTCAACACCTGCCGCGGCCCGGTCGTGGACGAGCTGGCGCTGCACAAGGCGCTCATCACCCGGCGCATCTCGGGGGCGGCCCTCGACGTCATGGTCGACGAGCCGCCGCCGAAGGACCATCCCCTGCTCAACGTCGACACGATCACGATCACCCCGCACATGGCGGGGCCGACCTGGGAGAACTGGGTGAAGGCGTTCCGGAACGGCTTCGACAACATCCAGCGGGTGGCGGCCGGGCGCCCGCCGATGTGGGTGATCCCCGAGCTCAGGGGCGCGTAGCCGCCGCCACCTCCACGGGCGCCACCCCGGGCTCGACGTCGAGCTCAAGGAACTCGTTGTGCCAGTTGAAGGCGACGCACTGGGCGGTGCGCCAGACGAGCTCCTCGACCTGCCGAGGCGAGAAGACGGCCGCCAGCCGCGCGTACAGGCGCCGGCGCAGCCGCTGCACGAGCCCGGGGTGGACGCCGTGGAGCGGCGCCCACGTGCCGCTCCACACCAGGAACCAGGCGAGGTCGATCACCAGCGAGTCCGCGGCCGAGAAGCCGGCGCGCGGCGGAAAGTCGTGCCCGTCGGGCAAGGGCCCGAGCGCGAGCGCCTGGAGCGCCGTCACCTGCTCGGCGCTCACGCCCGTCGCCGTGGCGAGCGGGGCGTGGTGGGCGACGCAGTAGCCGCAACGGTTCAGGCTCGAGACCACGACGATGGCGAGCTCGAACTGGCGGGCGGCCACCGGGCTGTCGCGCTTGAGTTCGAGCAGCTGGCTCCACACGTGGCGGAAGACGGTCGGCGAGTGCGCCTGCGTCGCCCAGAGGTGGCGGAACGTCGGCAGCCGCTGCTCGCACTCGTCCCAGATGGCGCGCAGGTCGGCGGGGATCGTGTCGCGCGTGACGGGCGGCAACAGGGCCACGGCCGCTACGTCCCCGCCCCGCTACCCGCGCCCACGAGGGTGCGCGCCAGCTCGATCTCCCCCAGGTGGGTGAACCCGTGGGTGACGCCGACCTGGAGCAGGACGCGGATGGCCGGCATGTCGCCGAGCGGCTTCACCGTCACCGTGCGCGACCAGGACTCGGGCGCGGCCGTCGTGACGAGCTCGTCGGTGGCCGCCCACACGCGCCCCATGTACTCCCGGAACAGGGCGACGTCCTCGAGCCGGAGGCCCTGTGCCTCCTCCGCCGACATCCCCGTCCCCTGCGCCACCGGCGGCAGGCCCAGCCGCTCCGCGTAGCCGCCCTCCTGCCAGACGGTCGGCCGGCGATTCTGCAGCACGAAGCGGGTGACGTTGTCCTCGGTGCGCGTGTAGTGCCAGGCGCCCCACGCGATCGTGTTGGCGCGGGGATGGCCGCCCGGAACCTGGTGGAGCTGGTCGGCGCTCAGGCCATCGAGGGCGCGCTCGAGACCGGCGTGCAGGCGGACGAGCTCGGCCTGGATCAGGGCGAGGGCGGTCGTCATCTCACTCTCCTCTGTCGCGGGATCGTGGCATCTGGGCCTGGCTGGCGAGGGCGGCCACGAGCCGCACGAGCTCGCGCGGGTCCACCGGCTTGGCGACGAAGGCCTGGAATCCGGCACCGAGGGCCTGCTGGCGATCCTCGTAGCGCGCGTAGGCGGTCAGCGCCAGCGCAGGGGTCGCGATCCGGCGGGTGCGGATGGCATGGATCAGTGCGTAGCCGTCGGTGTCCGGCATGCCGATGTCGCTCACGATCACGTCGGCGGGAGCCGCCTCCAGCGCCGTGAGGGCCTCGTCGGCCGAGGCGGCCACGAGCACCTCGGCGCCCGCCCGGTCCAGGATCGCGGCCAGGAGCTCGCGCGCGTCCGGCTCGTCGTCCACGACGAGGACCCGGAGGCCGGCGAGCGACGGAGGCGGGCCGGCGGCCCGCGCGGGGGCCGGGGCGGTGGCGGCGACGTCGGCCGGCCTGGCCGCGGCGCCGCGGAGGGGAATGCGCACCGTGAAGCTCGCCCCCCGTCCCTCGCCCTCGCTCGTCGCGTGCACCGTCCCGCCGTGCAGCTCCACCAGGTGGCGAACGATGGCCAGTCCCAGGCCGAGGCCGCCGTGCAGGCGCGTGGTGGTGCTGTCGGCCTGGTGGAACCGGTCGAACACGTAGGGCAGGGCCTCGGGGGCGATCCCGACGCCGGTGTCGCTCACGTCCAGCTCCACCTGCGAGCCGCGGCGCGCCGCCCGCACACGGACCGCGCCCTCGCGCGGGGTGAACTTGACGGCGTTCGACACCAGGTTCCACATCACCTGCTGCAGGCGTGCCGGGTCACCCTGCACGGTGCCGAGGTCGGGCTCGATCTCGACGTCGAGCCGGATCCCCTTGGCCTCCGCGGCGGGCCGGATGGCGTCGACGGCGGCCTCGACCACCGCGGGGAGGTCCACCGACAGCATCTCGAGGCGCACGCGGCCGGTGATGATCCGGGAGACGTCGAGGAGGTCACTGATGAGCTGGCTCTGGGCCAGGGCGTTCCGCTCGATCACCTCCAGCGCGCGGGTCGTCTGCGCGGGCTGCAGCCGACCCTCGCGGAGCATCCGCGCCCAGCCGAGGATCGCGTTGAGCGGGGTCCGGAGCTCGTGCGACAGCGTGGCGAGGAAGTCGTCCTTCGCCCGGTTGGCGGCCTCCGCCTCCGACCGGGCGCGCCGCTCCGCGTCGTGGATGCGGGTGTGCTCGATGGCGAGGGCGACGCGGTCGGCCACGAGCTGGAGCAGCTCGGCGTCGCCGGCCGTGAACCGGCGCGGCTTCAGCGTGCCCACGTGCAGCACGCCGATGGCGCGCCCTTCCACCGCGAGCGGCACGCCCAGCAGCGAGCGCACGCCCTTCTGGCGCAGGATCGGGTTGAGGATCTGCGCGTGGTCGACGTCGTCCACGATGACCGGCCGGCCCTCCGCGGCGATGCGACCCGCGAACCCGCCGCCGACCGGGATCCGCACGCCGCGCTCGACCTCCTCCTCGAGCCCCGCCGCCGCCCGTGCCGCCAGCCACCGGCCCCCGGGCTCGAGCAGCAGCACGGCGGCGGTGTCGGTGCCCACGATGTCGCGCACGCGGAAGAGCAGCTCGCGCAGCAGGTCGTCGAACGGCAGCTGCGCCAGCGCGGCGTCGGTGATGCGCTGCAAGCGGCGGATGAGCTCGGCGCCGCGCTCGGCTTCGTCGCGGGCCTCCGTGACCTGCACCAGGCGCCGGCTCCGCTCCTCCTCGGCGAGCTTGCGGTCGTGGATGTCGATGACGGCGGCGATGTAGCCGGTGAAGCTGCCGTCGGGGGCGACCATCGGCACCCCCTGGTCCAGCACCCACCGGTACTGCCCGTCGGCCCGGCGCAGCCGGTACTCCGTCCCGAACGGCTGCCGCGCGTCGAACGAGGCCATGGACACCTCGAACCACCGCGGGAGGTCCTCGGCGTGGACCCCGGCGGTCCAGCCGTCTCCGAGCTCCTCCTCGGCCGTCCGTCCCGTGAAGGCGAGCCAGCCCTTGTTGAAGAAGTGGCTCTTCGCGTCGATGCCGGAGACGCGGATCATGACCGGGACCACGTCGGCCAGCAGCCGGAAGCGGCCTTCGCTCTCCGCCTCGCGCGCCTCGGCGGCGCGGCGCTCGGTGATGTCGTGGAACACGAGGACGACGCCGGTGATCGTCCCCGCGGCATCGCGCATCGGGGCGCCGCTGTCGTCGATCGGCCACTCGCCGCCGTCGCGCCCGATCAGCAGCGTGTGGTTGGCGAGGCCCACGACCCGGCCTTCCCGCAGCACCCGGGCCACCGGGCTCTCGACGGCGCCGCGCGTCTGCTCGTTGAGGATCACGAACACCTCCTCGAGCGCGCGCCCCCGCGCCTCGGCGGCCTTCCAGCCCGTCAGCGTCTCGGCCGTCGCGTTCATGAAGGCCACCCGGCCCTCGACGTCGGTCGCGATGACGCCGTCGCCGATGCTGCGGAGGGTGACGGCGAGCGACTCCTCGGCGCGGAGCCGCGCCTGGCTCGCCCGTGACAGCCCCTCGCCGAGCATGCGGATCTCGGTCACGCCCGTGACGGGCGCCGGCCCCGGCGGCTCCCCGCGCTCCACCCGGCGCGTCGCCTCGGTGAGCGCGGCGACGGGCGCGGCGATGCGCCGGGCGAAGACGAGGGCGAGCACTCCCCCGAGCCCCAGGAAAGCGAGTCCGGCCGCGCCGAAGGCCAGCAGCGTACGGCGGCCTGGCGCCACCACCTCCTCGGCCGGAACGCCGAGCACGACCGTCCAGCCCGAGAGCGACGACCGCACGAAGACGCCGAACGAGTCGACCCCTTCCTGGGTCACGTCCCGGAAGGAGCCCTCGTCGGCCTCCTCGCTCCGGTGGGCCAGCGTCGCCGTCGCGGATCGGCCGAGGAACTGCTCCGGCGCGCGCGAGCGGCCGATGAGCCGGCGCTCGCGATCGAGGATGGCTCCCGTCCAGTCGTCCGGCAGCCGCTGCGTGGTGAAGATCGCGCCGAGCGCCTCGAGGTCGAACGCGACGCCGAGCACCGACCAGACCTGGCCCCCGCGGAGAACCGGCACCGCCACGACGATCGTCGGCAGGCCCGTCGTCCGGCTGACGTGGTAGCCCGAGATCACCGGCTTCCGGTCCTGCACCGCCTCCCGGAAGAAGGTGTGCTCGGCGGCGGGCGCCAGCTCGCTCCCGAAGGGTTGGGCCGTGTCGAGCAGCCGCTGCCCCTGCTCGTCGAGCAGGAAGACGGTCCGCCACGTCGGCTGGCTTGCGACCACCCGGCGCGCGTAGTCGTGAAACGCGGCGAGGTCGTTCTGCTCGAAGATCGGGGTGATGGCCATCGCCTGCAGCGTCCGGATCGTGTCGCTCAGCTCCCGGTCCAGCGCCGCGGCAAGGGCGCGCGTCGTGGTGAGCAGGCCCTGCTCGACCGCCCGGCGCTCGCCACGGATCTGGAGCGCGACCAGCGCTCCGGTAAAGACGATGACCGGCAGGACGCCGACGGCCACGAGCCGCAAGAGGTACGCACGCAACCGCACGCGGGCAGTATAGCCAGCCCGGGGGGAGCCGGGCGGCGATTCCACCGATGGGAAATCCCTTTCCCGTCCGGCGGCGAAACCCGTCAGGTCAGCGACAGCTCCAGGACGGGCAGCATCCGGCCGGCCGGGAGCGACGGCGAATCGCCCACGCGGCGCGCGCCCAGCCGCGAGTAAAACCTCTCGGCGTTGGGGTCGGCCACGATCCGGAGCACACGGCCGCCGGCCGCGCGTGACTCCCCGGCGGCGTGGAGCAGCAGCGCGCGGCCCAGGCCCCGGCCGTGACGGCCGGGCTCGACCCACAGGTGCTCGAGCTCGAC